>JAGDAE010000148.1 GCA_017959645.1 Kiritimatiellia bacterium | reverse complement strand
CTCCCAGTCGGTGTTGTCGCGGATTATCTCGAACCATTTCACCTTCGGCTCCAGCCTGCCTTCCTCCGGCGGAAAATCGCCGCGCACCACTTCGCCATGGCATGCGGCCGACGTCCAATTCGTGTACGGCCGGCGCTTCTCGATACCGCAGCGTTTATGGTAAAGCCCGAGCATGTGGACGCGAAACGCCTCTTCGGCGGCCGATGCCGCAATCCTGAAACCGGCGCTTCTGCCGACGCCGGGTATGCGCACGAAATACTCCCCCTGCTCGCGGACCGGCGAAAAATCCATCTCGTACGTATCCTCGCCGGTGAACGGCACGCCCTCTTTGGTGGAGCCGTCTTCGACGCGAAGTCTCGGCACGCCTGAGAAGACGACGTTTTCCCCGCCGTCCTCCCCGACGCGCACCAACTCGAACGACTCCATCGCCGAGCGCGGCTTCCATGCGCCGTATTCCGGCCCCATCCACGCGCCGGCGTAGGCGAACTTCGGCGCGGACGGCAGATATCCGACCTGGTCGACCTTGAAAAGAGGACTCGGCGCGCCGGCGTCATAGCCGTCGAACGGCTTTTCGCTCCGCCTGAAGACCGCGTGCACTATGCGCGCCTGCGGCTTTTCCGCGAGCGGATCGGCCAACCCCTGCGGAACCGGCCAGTATCCCGGTTCGGCCGCAAGCCGCGCCCCCTCCGCCGCGTCGTCGGTCTGGTAGACGGACGTGTACGGATCGAGAAAACGCAGCAGCGTCGCCGCGACAGCCATCCACGCGATCATTGCCGCGGCATCTCCTCCAGCATTCCCTCCGGCATTTCCCTGCCCCATTGTTCGCGGTATCTCGCCCGCGCCACCTCTTTCCTTATCTCGCGGACCATCTCGTCGGTCACGAAACCGGGATGCGCTTCTTCGGCGTAGTAGCTGGCGACCAGTCCCTTTTTCGCGAGCCGCTCGGCGTTGCGCTCCTGATACGCCTTGAGCAGCGCGCCGCCCTCGCCCTCGCCGATGAACACGAAAGGACGCTTCCCGTCGTGATGATGGTCGAAGTACCACTTGACCGCCAGTTCAATGTCTTCGGCGTTGGCGACCAGCGGGGAGAACACGCGGGCCACGCCGGCGAAACGGCCGTTGCCGACGGCGTCCTTGGCGTAGGTGTTCATCTTCGAAACCATGCCCATCTCGACATAGAGATCGCCCTGCACGTACAGCAGATCGGCCGCCACGAAAAACGGACGGACGGCGTCTTCGCGTATGAGCCAGCTGTCGATGCGGTCGTACGGAGATTTGACAGAAGCGCAGCCGCAGACGAATGCGGCGGCGACGAGAAACGCGTTTCTTTTCATTTTGCCTGCAGTTGCATGGTGTCATCGAAATCCGAACATGCGAGACGGAAGCCGAATATGCAGTTCCTCAGACTCGGCTCGCGCCTCAGCCGGTAGGAGCAGCGGCAGTCGCTGCCGTAGGAAAACCAGCACCCCCCGCGTATCGCCTTGAACGACCCTGACGGCGGACCCTCGGGGTCGACGGCCGCGGCGCCGGAGAGCGGAGCGAACCAGTCTTTGCACCACTCGAGCACGTTGCCGTGCATGTCGTACAGCCCCCACGCGTTCGGACGGTTGCGCCCGACCTCGTGCGTCCGGTTGTCGCTGTTCATGTCGTACCACGCCATGTCGTCGATTTCCGCTCCGCCGGAGAACGGCGTACTGCTGCCGGCCCTGCAAGCGTATTCCCACTCCGCCTCCGTCGGGAACCTGGCCGCGCCTCCGAGCACCGCGTTGATGCGGTGGACGAACGTCTCGCAGTCGTGCCACGAGATGTTCTCGACCGGATTGTCCTTGCCTTTGAACCGCGAATGGTTGTTGCGCATGACGCTCTCCCACTGGCGCTGCGTGACCTCGTATTTACCGAGCCAGAACCCGCGGGTAATCGTCACCTGGTGGAGCGGTTCGTCGTCGAGCCGGCCGATTTCGTCCGGCGGGCTGCCCATCGCGAACTTGCCCGGCGGACACCATACAAGCTCCATCGTCGCGCCGCCGGGCAGAACGACTGTGCGCGTCTCGCCGCATTCGTGCGCGACGGACGGCGCTTGCGCGGAATGCGCGCTTCCGGCGCCAAGAAACGCCGACGCCGCCAGAACGGCGATGCTGACGACTGACAATTCGGTTTTCATGGATGTGAATTATAGCACATTTCGGACGAAAATGATATAATACGCATCAATGAAAATTTTGAAGGCGCTTGTATACCATAAGCAACTGACATCACTTTTGGGCGGGGGAACCTTCCTCCCCCTCAAGCTTGTCGCAGAGTTGCAGAAAACGTGCGACGTGACGCTTGCGCTCAACGGCGAAACCGATATCCGCGCAGTCGCGGCAATGTCGGGCGTGGCGATCGACGCCGGAAAACTGCGCGTCGTCAAGCTCGACCGCGACAGCCCGTTTCTCGCGAAGCGCGAATGGCTTGCCTCGCTTCTGCGCCAGCGACGGCTGAAAAAGCTCGCGAAAGACGCCGACGTGTGCGTCTCGACCGCGAACGTGATGGACTTCGGCAAGAAGGCGCACCATTTCGTCTATCTTCTCAGCCAGTTCGGCGGCGCGGCGTTCTACGACTACATCATGGGGCGTCGCGGCGGATTCGGCGCCAGGCGCACGGTGCGCAGAATGCAGACCGCCGTCTACGAGAATGTCGTCAAACCGGCCTTCGGCATACGCCCGCTGCGGAAAATCGTCGCCTCCGAGCGAATCTACCCCGCCTCGCAGTATGTCGAAGACGTGCTGCGAGGATACTTCGGCGCGTTCGAATCGCGCGTCTTCTGGCCGCCGACAGTGTTCGAGTTCGACGGCGCGAACGCCCAGCGCGATCCTCTTCTCGCGATCTACGTCGGCAGGATCTTCCCGCCGAAACGGCTGACCGAGCTCGTCGAAGCCGTCGAGAAAGCGCGCGCGCTTTCGGGCAAAGACCTGAAATTCAAGATCGCCGGCGTCCTCGCGCCGATTCCATACACCGATACGCTGAAGAAACTCGCGGCGGAAAGGCCGTGGCTCGAGCTTTGCGGGCCGGTCTACGGCGAGGACAAGAAACGGTTCATGTCCTCCGCTACCTACGCCCTGCACGCGGAGCGCGACGAGGCGTTCGGCATCGCGATCGCCGAATATCTCAAGGCCGGGTGCATACCGATCGTCCCCGACGTCGGCGGACCGAGAGAGATCGTCGGCGACCGGGCGCTCGAGTTCCGCACCGTCGACGGCGCCGCCGAAATCCTCGCCCGGCTCGTCGGCGACGAACGCTTCCGCGAAGAGCGCCGGCGGCACTGCGCCGGTCGCGCCGCCGAATTCTCCCGCGAATCATACGAGACGCGCCAGCGCGCCGTCGTCGAAGAAATGCTGAAACCGTGAACACTCCGTTTTTCTCCATAATCGTCCCCTGCTGCGACGTGGAACCCTACGTGCGCGAATGCCTCGATTCCGTGCTCGCCCAGCCGTTCGGCGACTGGGAATGCCTCGTCGGCGTCGAAACGTCCAAAGACCGCACCGGAGAGATCGTCCGCGAATACGCCGCGAAAGACCGCCGGATAAAGATGTTCACCGGCCCGCGCAGCGGGTCGTGCTCGGCGTCGCGCAACACCGGCACCGGCCTCGCGACCGGCGAGTACGTGATTTTTCTCGACGGGGACGATACGATCGCCGGCGGCTCGCTCGGAAGAATCCACGACAAAATCTCCGCCGACCCGGGCGCCGACCTCTATCCGTGCGCAATCGTGGTGCGCAACGAACTTTCCGGCGGAAAAGACGAGATCCGCGACAACTACCCCGAAAATCTCGAAAGCGGCCTCACCGGCGCCGAAGCGACGCTGCTGCTCGAAAAGCTGTTCGCCGGCTCGTTCCCGTGCCCGATGCTGCAGCTTACCGTCTTCCGCCGGCGGTTTCTCGTCGAACACGATCTCAAATGCATCCACGGACTCAGGATGCAAGACAGCGAATTCTCGCCGCGCGCGCTCTATCTCGCCAAACGGGTCGTTCCGATCCACGAGCCGTTCTACCTGTACCGTATCCGCGAAAATTCGGTGCAGACAAAGGCGAAAGGCCCCGGCTATTTCTACAAAGACCTCGCCATACGTCTCGCGTCGCTGATGGCCTTCGGGGCGCGCGAAGCGGCCAAGCCGGGATTCGACCGCAGAATCGGGAAAGCTTGGGCCAAACGGTGGCTGGACATGCTTTTCATGCGCTGGTTCAACGCGAGAATCGTGAAGGAGCTGTCGCGCGAAGAGCGCATGGACACGCTCTCCATCGTCTTCGCGGACGGCTTCGCCGACCTCGACGCGATGTTGCGTTTCGCCTCTCCGGCCCGCCGCATCGCCGCCCGCATGGCGAAGGCGTTCTTCCGCCGTCCCGCCTTGCGCGGTGCCGTCGAGATGTTCTTCCGCGCCGTCTACTTCCCGGTCCTCTGCCGCTTTTGACCCACGCGCAGCCCGTCATGGCAGCTGGTGCTCCTCTGGGAAACGCTGTCGAACTCTCGAGAGCCCAGTGCGTTTTTCGCGCGTTTCGATCACCCGCCACCGTGACGGACGAACAAGCCCTTTGGCATGCCAATACCCGCCTTTAGGCGGACCAATAAACGCCTATCGTGGAGCTGCCTGATAGGCGTTTATTCGTCCGCCCATACCGTGGTTTCGCTGCTTGTATACCGTGGTTTCGATCCTTCTATACCGAGGTTTCGATCCCTGTATACCGTGGTTTCTTCACGCCTCCCCGGCGGCCTTCGCGAAAGACCGGCCTACGACATCATCTAGTCCGGCGCGCGACGGGGACTTAAATTCCAAAATCTCTTGACATCATAAACTGTTTTTAAGGTCTACGACGTCAACGCCTTGACGAGCGTCT
>JAGDAE010000147.1 GCA_017959645.1 Kiritimatiellia bacterium | reverse complement strand
TCAAGTTTTTCCCGGCCGAGGCGGCGGGCGGAGTCAAGATGATCAAGAATCTGCTGGGCGCGTTCCGGTTCACTGGCGTGAAGTTCATGCCGACCGGGGGAATCAATCCCGGCAATGTGGCCGACTACCTCGCTGTTCCGGAGATCGTGGCGTGCGGAGGAACGTGGATAGTTCCCAAAGATGCGCTCGCGTCCGGCGACTACGAGACGATCGGCCGCCTCGCGAAAGAAGCGGCTGCGATCGTCAAGGCGCGCTGAGGCCTACCGCGCGAATTTGCGGTCCAGTTCGCGGGTCGATGTGAAGATCATTATCGGTTTCCCGCGCGGGCATACGTAGGGCATTTTGGTCGCCGCCAGTTCCTCGACCAGTTTCACGGCGCTTTTTTCGTCGAGCGCGACGGGGGATCCCGCGAAAGAACGCGCGATCGAGCGGGCTATGAGTTCTTCGCGCCATCTGCCGCCGTGTCTCGCGCCGCCTTCGGACAGATCGTGGGCGATCGTCGAAAGCACGGCGGAAGGCGACAGCGTCCCGATCAGCTGCGGAACCGCCTCGATCTTGCAGGTGTCGCGCCCGAATTCCTCCAGCTCGAACCCCATCGCGAGAATCTCTTTCCAGGCGGCGCGGATCCTGGCGAAATCGGTCGTCGAAAGGCGCACGGTCTCCGGGATGAGCAGCTGCTGGACGGTGATTTCGGATCTGGAGAGCAACCGCTCGTAGGCGATGCGCTCGCGCGCGGCGTGCGGATTCACGGTCACGACGCCGGTATCGGTCTCGATCAGCAGATAGCCGGATTGCGTGGACGCCAGGAACTTGAACCACACCCACGGTTTCGCCGTTGTTTCGTCGGCCGCGATCGGCAGTTCGGCTGCGATCGGCTCCGGTTCGGGAACGGCGGGCTTTTCCGGCCGCTCGGCCTCCTTTTTCGCGGGGGCGTCCGCGACCGGTTTCGCGACCGGTGGCGGAGTTTTCGAAAAGATCTTCGGCTGCGTGACGAATACGGGCGTCTCCGACGGTCCGGTTTTCTTCGGCGCGAGAGCGCGCCCGATCGCATCGACGATTGCGGTGCGTATCATGGCGTTGTTGCGGAAGCGCACTTCGCGTTTGGCCGGATGTACGTTCACGTCGACCTGTCCGGCCGGGACCGAAAGAAAAAGGAAGACCGCCGGACGCGATTCGCCCTGTCTGCGCGGATAGCCGTCGCGCAGGGCGGCGGCTATGGATGGGGCGGTGGCCGGACGGCCGTTGATGAAAACGTACTGGTCGCGCCGCGTCGGGACGGAAAAGCTCGGCTTTTCTATGTAGCCGGAAACTCCGTCGCCGTCGAGCGCGACGAGCGACTCGGCCATCGCGTTTCCGAAAAGGTCGCGGATGCGGTCCAGCGTGCCTTCGGCCGGAGGAAGGCGCTTCGCTTCGCGTCCATCGACGATCAGCGAGAATGCGATTTCGGGACGGGCCAGGGCGTGCACGGTGAAGACGTTGCGAACGTTCGCCTCTTCGGTGGCGGCGGAGCGCAGGAATTTCTTCCGCGCCGGGACGTTGCAGAAAAGATCCTTGACTTCCACGAGCGTGCCGGGCGGGCACCCGGCGGCGTGGACGTCGGACAGTTTGCCGGCGTCGACATGTACGGCGCAACCCTCGTCGGAATCGTGCCTTCTGGTGGTGAGTACGAACCGCGATACCGACGCGATCGACGGAATCGCCTCTCCCCGGAATCCAAGCGTTCCGATGTTTTCGATGTCGCCAACGTCGAGGATTTTCGACGTCGCCTGGCGCTCCAGGGAAAGCAGGGCGTCGTCGCGGCACATTCCGCACCCGTCGTCCTGTACTGCGACGAGCTTGCATCCGCCTCCGGCGATCGAGATTTTTATCGACTTCGCGCCTGCGTCGATGGCGTTTTCGACCAGCTCCTTCACCACGCTGGCCGGCCTCTCCACCACCTCTCCGGCCGCGATCTTGTTCGCGACGTGGAGCGGCAGCAGATGCACGTGTCCGTCAGTAGTCAAGGTCGATGTCCTTCCTTACGTAGGTCGGGATGTCCAGATCTTCGTCGCCGCGGAGCGTCGGTTCGGAATTGCTGAACCTTCCGCGGCCCTGCGGACCGACCGAGAGGATGTTGCGGACGCGCCGTCCTGCGCGCCGTCCGCCCGTGTTTTCGCTGTCGGTTCCGCGTCCGTTGCCCTCGAAGAGCATGACGACGGCCGATATGCGTCCGGTGAAAGTCTCTTCGTCGTTGACGGTGGAAAGCTCGAACGACGCGTTGCGCCCGAACGCTTCTCTGATTCCGTCGGCGATGCGGCTTATCTCGCTCAGGCGCAGATCTTCTCCGGCGAGAATTCCGCACAGTATCGATTTCGCCGGCGTGTCGCCGGCGAGCATTTCCGATTTCGCGGCCGCCTCGACGATTTCGGCCGCGCGGTTGGGTCCCTGGGCGCCGAATGTCGCGAACCTTCCCCGTCCGGCGCCGCCGATCAGATCGCGGACGCGTTCCGGGTCGAGTTTGATGTATCCCGGTTTTTCGACGAGACGCCAGAACAGGGTTATTCCTGAGGCGACCGTGTCGACCGCGCGCCGCATCGCGTCGTCCATCCGGTCGGCGCCGTCCGCCAGCCGGTCGAGCGGCAGGAAGAACGATGCGTCGGCGTCGGCGGCGATCAGCGACATCACGCTGCGGGCGGAACGTTGGCGGTTCTCGCCTTCGAACTGGAACGGCGTCGTCGCGAAGACGATGGAGCGTATGCCGCGGCCGGCGAGCAGCCGCGCGAGCTGGCAGGTCGCGCCGCCTCCGGTCCCTCCTCCCAGAGAGGTGACGACCACCGCCGTCCGCACGCCTTCGAGAAACTTGTCGATGGCGTCGCGGGAATCGTCGAACGCGGTCTTGGCGGTCACGATGTTGCCGCCCGTCCCGCGCCCGGAAAGCCGGTCGCCGCCGATCAGCAGGAAATTGCCGCCGAGTTCGCCGGTCGACGCGTCGGTGTCGATCATGGCGAACCGCAGCCCCTCGCCGAACGCACGGCTCACCCCGCGCGCGATCGCCGAACCGGATCCGCCGACGCCTATCAGCAGCATTGAAGAGGTTTCGCTCATTTGAAGAATCTCCTGATCAGGTCCGAAATCGGCGAATTGGTTTCGTTGTTGCGCCGGTCGTACATCAGCGCGCCGCAGATCGACGCGTAGGCGGGCGTGAACGTGTTTTCGCCGTCGATGCCGTCCAGCCCGTCCACGTATAGCGGCCGCCCGGGGCGCACCGGCATTCCGAGTTCGCGCTGCAGCAGGACGTCGACGTTGCGCTGGGCGGCGCCGCCGCCGGTGATCACGATCCCGGAATGCAGCCGGTGCAGCATATCCAGATCTTCCAGATCTTCGCGGATTATCGAGAACAGCTCCTTGAGCCGGCTGTTGACGACGGTGTCGAGCGCGCGCCTGGATATGCTGCGCGTCTCGGTAAGCGCCGAGCCGGGCAGCTTCACGCGTTCCGTCGCGCCGGCATCGTGCCCGATCGTCGCCGACGATTCGCGGATCTTTATTTCCTCCGCCTGCGACTGGGTCGTCTGGAAGGCGTAGGCGATGTCGTTGGTGACATGGTCGCCGCCGACTCCGATGACGCGGGCCGAGACCAGATAGCCGTCGCAGTACACCGCGTAGCCGGTGGATCCTCCGCCGAGGTCGACGACCAGGGCGCCGTTGCGCTTTTCCGCGTCTTCCAGCACCGCGTCGGCCGCGCAGGTGGCCGCGAAAAGCGGTTCGCTTATCTCGATGTGGGCCGCCGCCTCCGCCGCCGTGCGCGCGTCTTCGAGCCGGTTGCGCTCGGCGTGGGCCTGGAGCGTGTTGAGCCGCAGCACCATGCCGGCCATTCCGCCCGGCGAGGCGATTCCGCCGCGCCCGTCCAGCTCGTAGTCCTGCTCGTAGATGTCCAGAAGCTCGCGCTCTTTCGGAAGCTTCATCTGGCGCGAGGCGTGCAGCACCTCCTCTATCTCGGCGTTGCCGACTTTCTTGCCGCCTACCAGCGCCTCGCCCTGGTAGCGCGAGAGCTTTATGTGCTGGCCCGAGACGACGAGAAGGGTGTTGCCGATCGAGACCGTGTTGCCGGCGTCGGACTGCCTTTTCTCGACTTCGCGCACCACCGAGCGTATCGACTGCGTGACCTGGTTGATGTCGCATATCTGGCTCTTGCGCACCCCCGACGAAGGTATGCCGGCGATCGCGGCCACCTTGAGCCGTTCGCCCGGCTCGCTCTC
>JAGDAE010000146.1 GCA_017959645.1 Kiritimatiellia bacterium | reverse complement strand
TCGGGCGGCGGCGGCGGCGGCTGGGGATGCGACGAGACCTATGACGGCGGCGGCGCGGGCGGCTGCGGTTGCGTGGTCGTGCGCGTGCATTCCGGCGTGGAGTCGCCGGATCCTTCCGGCAGGCTGCTTTCCTATGCGCTGGCCGGAGAAAACACGCTCGAACTGGACTATTTCGTGTGGGACCTCGGCGCCGGCGCGCAGTCGTGCGAAGCGATACTCCGCTACGGATTCTCGGCAGACAACCTTGACCGCTCGGCGGCGGTGGATACGCTCGAGGAAGGGTGGACGAACGCCTCCGCGACGGTTTCGGGCTTTCTGCCCAACACGGTGTATTTCGCCAGGCTCTATCTCGACAACGGCGAAGAGGGTAGCGAGGCGGTGGCGATATCGGACGTGTTCAGCTTCAACTTCTACGTGAAAGAAGCCCTGCCGCTGCCGACAGTCGCCTACTGGCCGTTCGGCGGCACGGGTCTCGCCGACTATTCCGACAACGGCAATGATCTCGCGGCGAATTCGCACGTCAACCTCGACAACGACGACAACTGCGCCATCCTCGACGGCGCGCAGGACTATTTCTGCACGCCGTCGGCGATCGACATGTCCGGCGTCGGCGACATGACGATAGAGTGCTGGGTGAAGTTCGACCGCACCGAGGCTATCAACAACGCCGGCTTCTTCATGCCTTTCGAATTCTCGCCCGACTGCAACAATTGCGTGACCGGCTTCTACCTCGACTACAACGAACTGGGCGGCAGGCTGCTGTGCACCTGGCGCACCAACGGCGGGTACTTCCAGCGTTGCTCGACCGACAGCGTAGTTCTCGGCGACAACGAGTGGCACCACATCGCGCTGGTATTCAGGCCTTCCGCAAGGTCGGTGCAGGCGCTGAGGATGTTCATCGACAAGGTCGAATACTTCGAGTACGGCGGCGCGGGCCAGGCATGGCCGACGAACGACGGCTACACATGGTCGAACTACCAGCTTTTCGTCGGCTCGCGCAACAATTCCGCCTACAAGTACAAAGGCGCGATCGACGACATAAGAATCGTCGCCGAGGCGCTGGAGCCGGACGATTTCGTGGAGCGCTCGGTTCTGCCCGTGCCCGGTTCGGCCAGCCCGCTTGCCAAGATCGGAATGCTCAAGGTGTCCGGCGCGACCGAGACGGCGGCGACCGCCAGCTACCGCGTGTCCTCGATCGGCAACGGTGCGGGCGAGCTGTTCCTGACCTGCCGGCTCTCCCACGACGGCATCGTGCGCGAGACGGCCGTAACCAACAGCGTCGTCGCGAAGGGCGAATATGCGTTCGACGTCGAGAACCTCGCGCCGGGGACCAGGTACGAGATCGTGCTCTACGGCACCAACGACGTCAGCGACGCGGTCGTGGCGGCGACGAACGTCTTTTCGACGGCGGGCGAGAAGTATCCGGCCGGGGTGAACTCGACGCCCGGCTTCAGGCAGGGGCGCGCAGGCGTGGCGTGGAGCGACGGCTTCGACATCGCCGGCAATCCCGACGTCTGCCTCTGCGACGGCGCGTGGGCGGCGCACATCGGCAACATGGGTCCTTCGCTCAATGCTTCGCTGTGGGTCGAGAAACACGCCGACGGAACCTCGTCGCAGGGATATTGGCCGAACCTCACGACATACGGATACGAGACGTGGATGATGATGGAGGCCGGGACCGCCTACGATTTCTACGGCTATTTCGACGACGACGTCTCGATATGGGTCGACGACGACGAGGTCGTCGCCTTCGGCTACATGGCGGGAGCGGTGTTGTCGAAAACCTACACGCCGGCGCTCGACGGCTGGCACAGGATAAGGATCTACGCCGGCAACGGAACGGGCGGGTTCGGTCCCCTCGGCGACCACCCCGGCGCATGCTGGTCGACCGACGGCGGGGCGACGTGGAACTATTTCGCCAATCTCGAGAACGGCGATACGCTGTTCTATCTCGTCGACGACGAGGCGGCCGTGGTAACCGGAGCGTATGTGTCCGGTGCGAATACTTCGTACACGCTGAAGTTCCGCGAAGAGGCGGCCGGCCAGACCGTCTACGTCTACGCGGCATCCTCGTACATCGGCGCCGATCCGGACGATTGGGGCGAGCCGGTCGCGAGCGGCACTATCGACTCTTCGGGGACGGCGACGCTCCTTTTCGCCACGCCGCCCGGCGTGGAATACTACAAGTTCGCGGCGTCAGACGGCGGCTACACGTGGTCGACGAAGGCGGTATTGGCCGAAGATGCCGAGGAAATCGACGATTCGGAGCCGTCGATCGCGCTGGTCCAGGCCGTCGGCGGGGTCGGCAGCGCGGAAATCACGGTAAACGTGCTTTCGACCGGCGCCGGGGCGCAGACCGTCGATATCGTGGCGAGCTACGGGTTCCGTCCCGGAGAGGCGGACGGCGCGCAGACGTTCGCAGACATCGGCGCAGGCGGGGCCAAGATCGTGATTTCGGGGCTTTCGCCTGGCCATGACTACTACATCTCGCTGCATGCGGAAAACGGCGCCGGGGCGCAGTCGGAAGAAACCGGCGTGTTCATGGTCTCGACGCGCAAGGTTCCGCTGAACATCGCCGCCGCGCCGGGGACGGAAGGGTTTTCCTCGCCGGGGCTGTGGCAGGTCATGGACATCGGCTCGTATGTCGCTTCGTGGCAGACGCACCCGTCGAGAGTGCTGACTCTGGGGACCTTCGCCGCCGACAGCTACTGGCTGCCGCCAAACTACGTCCCCGACTGGCAGGTGACGCTGCTCGACGGCACGGTTGCGACCGATACGTGGAAGAGCGTAGGGCATTTCACCTACACCGGCTACATGTACATGACCGACGAGGACTATCTGTTCTACGGCGGCGTCGACGATACGTGCGAGATATACGTCGACGGCCAGACGGTGGTGTACGGCAGCGGCACGGGTCTGTTCACCCCGCCCGACGGCGAGGGATGGTACGAAATCACGGTCAAGGCCGGCGACAACGGCGGCGCAGCGGGTCCGCCCAACAACGCGCTGCCTTTCGGCGTGGCGTGGCACCGCGCGGACGAAGACTGGCAGCGGCTGCTCGACAGCGGCGACGGTTCGCTTCTGAGAACCTATCCCGGCGTAAGAGACGGCAGGGTCTCGTCGTACAGCGTATCCGGCGATGCGCTGTGGGCGACGCTGGAGCTCGGCGCTCGGCAGTCGACCGCGACGGCCGGGCTCTACCTCGCCTATGGTGCCGATTTCGGCGGGGACGATTTCGAGGACTGGGAAAACAGCGTCAAACTCGCCGACATAACCGCCGCCGATTCCGTCTACGAGCTGGATGGCGCGATCTCCGGAGCCGGCTCGGCGTACAGGTTCGCGAAATTCTACGTCGTCGACAGCGACGGGGCGTGGCAATGGTGCGGAGACGCGATGACGCTCTACAGCGAAGACAAGCCGCTTTTCGGCGACACGTTCTCGATCGACGGAACCGAAGGCGACGGCATACGCGTCGGCGCCGAAGTGGTTTCGCCCGGCAACGACGCCTACGCGACGCTCAAGGTCTACGTCTCCACCAACGCCGACATGTCCGGCGCAGCCGAATGGATCTGCCCGGACGCATTCGCGGCCGGCGACACGATCGACTTCAGAATGCACGAGAACGATACGCAATCGCCGAGATACATACATCCCGATTCGAGATACTACGCGAGACTCGTGCTCGAAGGCGAGAACGGCGAAATCGACGTCTCGCCGACCATCGAAACCGCCACCATGGGCGCGGCGGCGTACGATGCCGCCAGCACCTGGTGCGACGACGCCAACGCGTTTGCGTATTTCGGCGGAACGCTGGCCAAGACCGGCGCGAGACACGAGGCGACGGTGTTCCTCTACACCGGCCCGGACGCGAATGCGCTGACCAACACCGCCTCGACCGTCGTCACGGCCGACAATACGGCGTTTTCGTTCACTGTCGAATTCCCGGCGGTCGAGATAGACGTCTACTTCAAGTTCGTCATTTCCAACGACTGCGAGAGCGCGACGTGGATATACGAGGATACGACGTACTCCCGCCATCTTCGCGACCAGTTCGTCTACTGCTGGCGAAGCGACGTGCTTTCGGGCGACTGGGAGGATTCCTCGAACTGGCAGGTCGACGGCGACCCGCCACAGGCGACGTGGCCGAACAGCCCCTACTGCGCCGTGCTGTTCGACCGGTGCGACCCGGCGGAAAAATATACGGTTTCCCTGTCCGGCTACTACAACGTCAACGCGCTGTATTTCAGGACGGCCGGCCTCGACGTGACCATCGCCGGCACCGGCTGGCAGCAGAACGGACAGGTCTGGTCCGACGCTACGATAACCCCGAAATCCGGCCTCTACCAGCATGCCTGGTGGCAGGGGATGCAGACCGATCTTACGCTGACGTTCAAGGATATCTACCTCAATTCGACCGGCTTCGCCTACAACAGTTCCGACCGTACGCGGATAGTTCTCGACGGCGCCTATGCCGATCTTCGCAGCGAATCGGCCCTCAACGCCTCCAGCAACGTGCTCGAACTCAAGAACGGGGCGGTGCTGCGCGAAACCTGGGCCAACTTCCACATGAACGGAACCAGTCCGCGGCTGATCGTCGACGATTCGATCGTGTGGTTCCCGTCGGCCGGCCGCATCCTCTTCTACGCGCTCGAGAGCGCGCAGATCGATATTCTGGGCGCGAATCCGCTCGTCTGGATTGGCGAGAGCGAATTCAGCAACGCTGCCGGATACGTCAAGCCGCATATCGTGTTCCATGTTCCGGAAGGCGGCTACGCCACGGCGCCTGTCGTGTGCCGTGATTCCGTGTTCCTGAGCTCCGATTCCGATTCGGTCGCCTTCGAGATCGCGGAGGATTCGCCGGCGCGCAGGGGCGGCAGGAAGTTTGTCACGACGCTGGTCGATTCGCCGTACGGAATCAACGCGCAGGCGGCCGATCTGGTCCAGAGCTCCTTCGGGGAGGTTTTCTGCGACGGCGAGCCGCCGGTGAAGATCATGGCGAGGATAGTCTCTTCGGGCTTCGCGATATTTGTGAAATGAGGAAAGGGCAATCATGAAAAAGACGATAGTGGCGATGGGGGTTCTCGTCGCGTGTTCCGAATGTGGACTTTATGCCGACGATGCGATACACATCGGCAACCATGTGGACAATCACGGCTACTATACATGCCTGCACGCCGGCTACAAGTATCTGCCGGGCGACAACTTCACGTATTCGATCTGGACGAAGGGGGCGAGCGCGTCCGACCCGGGCGGATTGGGGATGTTCATGATCGAGGGCGCATGGGGATGCGGCGGGGCGGCGTTCAAGTTCCAGCGCAACGGCGGCACGTCATGGGTCAGTTTCGTCACTTTCTACGGTGATGGTTGGGCCGGTTCCATAGATGCCAATCAGATCTACGACAGCGACGGTGCGGTCGGCATCTTCGACGGCGGATGGCATCTTCTCACCGGCACGCAGGAAGTCGACCCCGAGAATACCGCCAACGCCACGGTAAAGCTCTACATCGATGGCGCGCTTGTGGATTCAGTGTACGGTCCCAAGGCGAATGTTGAAACCGAAGACGCCGCCGGTTCGTATCTTTGCATCGGCGGATATCAGACATCGAACTACAGTTCAGGCGGCTATCTCGCCGACGCTGGCATCTGGTCGCGCGCACTTTCGGCGAGAGAAGTTCTTTCGCTCTATTCCCACCGCATCGACCCGCAGGACGAGAATCTTCTCGGCTACTGGCCGCTCAATGGCACGCTGGCGGACGCGGTTGACAACGGCGCGATGGCGCACGATCTGGCGTTGATTCAGGGAAGCTGGGACGACTGCAGATTTCTCGGAACCGGCGATTTCACGCTTCCGACCTATGCGGAGTGGGAGGCGAATCACGGCGACGCCGAGCCGCCGGCGATCCGTCTCGATTCCGTCGGCAACGCCGCCGACACCAGCGCGAGCGCGACTTACCAGCTGCTCGCATGCGGAGGCGACAACACCACGGTCGATCTTTACAGCGTGGTCAATCTGGCCGGCGTAGAGGCGGCGGCGACCAATCTGATCGGCGCGGTATCGGCCGGCGATACGACTACGGCGACGGTTGGCGCCCTTTTGCCGTCGCGCGACTACGAAGTTGCGCTTCTGGCCGTCAATGCCGACGGTGGCAAGGCAATCACGAGAAAGCTGACGGTTTCGACCCCGGCTTCGACGACTGTGTATTCCGCCGCCGCCGGTTCGCCGTATGTGGTCAATGTCGTCAACAGCGCAGTTACGCCGACGTCGGCGACGATCTCCGGCGCGCTCGACAATTCAGGCGTGGTTTCGGGGGTTGATGTCGAGGTGGTGCTCGACGACGATACGTCGGCGCAGGCGACGGTCGAAGGCGGCAACTGGTCCGTCAGCTTCTCCAACCTGGCTTCCGGGCGCGAGTACGGCTATCATGTCGTCGCGACCGCGCCTGGCGGAACGGTCGACAAGCTTCGCGGCGAGCCGTTTGTCACTTACGGCCCTGCGGTGTTCACGGCGTCGCAGTCGGCGTCGGGCGGAACCAACGTCACAATAACCGTCGATATCAGCCTGCCCGGACTGGGAACGACAACCTATACGTTGATGACCGGCGACAGCGCCGAGAGCCTCGCGGCGGTTCCTGGCAAGTCGGTTTCGCGCACGTTCGAGCAGGGGTCCGGAACGTTCACGCTCGAAATCGCCTTCCCGTGGAACCGTGAAGTGTATTGGTCGGTCGCCTCCGCCAACGTTTCCGGCAGCGACGAGTATTCCTACGCGACGGCGGCGGCGGTTTTCGTCTGCAAAGACGCCTACAACATCTACACGTGGAACGAGAATGTCGCCGAGGGCGATTGGAACGACCCCGCGAACTGGATTCCGTCGAGAACGCCGTGTCCGGGATATCCCGATCTCGGCGGCGGCGACGGCACGTATTTCGTCTTCACGCGTCCGGGAACGACGAAAGTCCATATCAGCGGTATGGTCAGCTCCCAGTCGTGGCGCGCGATGGACATGAGTTTCGGACGGCTCGAACTCATCGGCGACCCCACACGCAGCGACAACCAGCTCGCAGCGGCGATGCTCGGAGGATGCGGCACGGGGCAGACTGTGGTTTTCGACAACATCACCGTGCCGTGGTGGGATCTGCAGCCGTCGTATGAAGGCACGCTCGTCTACCGGGGAAGAAATGCATATTCGACCTTCGGAGGTCTTTCGGGACTCAAGAACGCCAATATCAACCGCGCGTTCGAGATTCCGTTCGACGGTTTCGCGAACCCGCCGTACTGGTCGATCAATCCGCTCGGCGGCTACGTGTTCGAGCCGGGCGGCAACGAATTGCCGATGAACTGCAATTTTTGCGTCTCGGTTTCGCCCGACAGCCCGATTTTCTCGCGGTTCGGGGTGACGGTCACGAACAAACTCGTGCATGGCTACATCACCGACGGCATGCGCGAGCATATCGTCTGCGCGACGCCCAATTACGATACGTGCTCTTGGGACATACGAGGCGACG
>JAGDAE010000145.1 GCA_017959645.1 Kiritimatiellia bacterium | reverse complement strand
AGTGTCTCAGTCCCAGTGGGGCTGGTCATCCTCTCAGACCAGCTAACCGTAGGCCTTGGTGGGCCGTTACCTCGCCAACTAGCTGATGGTGCGCGAGCCTCTCCGCGGGCGGGAGCCTTGCGGCCCCCTTTGGCGCGCACGGGATGTCCCATGCGCGCCGCATCCGGTATTAGCCGTCGTTTCCAACGGTTTTCCCCGTCCTGCGGGCAAGTTGCTCACGTGTTCCTCCCCAGTCCGCCACTCTCACCGGCCGATATTGCTACCTTCCGGATCCCGTCCGACTTGCATGCCTAATCCACGCTACCAGCGTTCGTTCTGAGCCAGAATCAAACTCTCAGAAAAAGAATTTGAGTTTCAGCTCTCTTTATATCAAGAGCTTAGTTTTTAAGCCCTCGCACAAACATCTACTGTTCCATGTCTCTTCCAGAGACACGTCTCAAGCACCGGTTTTCAAATATCGAATGTCCGCTTTTGGCGCACGGGGAGATATTATATCAAATTTTGCTCCCGTCGCGCAAGGGGGTATTTTAAAGTTTTTTTACGGCGCGAAACTCACGCCTTCGTGCAGCTCTGGCCGTCCCTGGAATCCTTGACCGTCCAGCCGGCGGCGGCGATCTCGTCGCGCAGACGGTCCGACTCGGCCCAGTTCTTTGCCTTGCGCGCCGCCGCCCGCTCGTCGAGCAGCTTGCGCACCGCGTCCGGAATTTCGGCCTTCTCGGGCCTGCCGAAGAATATGACTCCGAGCACTTCGTCCATGCGCCTGAAAACGCCGAGTGTCCCCGCGCCGCCCTTCGCGTTCGCCTCGCGCACGAGTTCGAACAGGGCCGCGAACGCCTTGGGCATGTTGAGATCGTCGTTGACGGCGGCGGCGAACGCGTCGAGATGCCTTGCGGCCCATTCCGGGACCTCGCCCTCGGTCGCCTTGTCCACGCAGGCGTCGATTCTCGCCAGCGACTTCTTCGCGTCCTCAAGCGCGTCGAAGGCGAAGTTGAGTCCGCTGCGGTAGTGGGCGTTGACGAGCACGTACCGTATCTCGCGCCCGGAATACCCCTTCCCGATCAGATCGCGCAGCGTGTAGAAATTGCCGAGCGACTTGGACATCTTCTCGCCGTTGACCCTGAGGTGCGCGCAGTGCATCCACGTGCGGACGAATTCCTTGCCGGTCGCCGCCTCGGCCTGCGCGATCTCGTTCTCGTGGTGCGGGAACAGATTGTCGATTCCGCCGGTGTGCAGATCGAACGTCTCGCCGAGATATTTCATCGACATGGCGGAGCATTCGATGTGCCACCCCGGGCGCCCCCTGCCCCACGGCGAATCCCAGCCGACCGGGCCGTCGGATTCCTCCCACGCCTTCCAGAGGGCGAAATCACCTACGTTCTCCTTGTCGTACTCGTCGGCGGCGCAGCGCGCGCCGGTGCGCTGGTTGTCGAAATCGATGTGCGCGAGCTTGCCGTATCCAGGGAACTTGCGCACGTTGAAATAGACCGAGCCGTCCTCCGATTTGTAGGCGACTCCTTTTTCGACGAGCTTCTCCACGAGCGCGATCATCTCGGGGATGTGGTCGGTGGCCGCCGGATAGACCTCGGCAGGCTGGATGTTCAACTTCTTCAGATCTTCGAAGAACGCGTCTTTGTAGGTCTTGGTGTAGTCGCAAAGAGCGACCCCCGCGGCGTTCGCGCCTTTGATCGTCTTGTCGTCGACGTCGGTCAGGTTCATCACCTGGCGGATTTTCATTCCATTGAACAGCACCGTGCGGCGCAGGATGTCCTCGAACGCGTACGCGCGGAAGTTTCCTATGTGCGCGTAGTTGTAGACGGTGGGTCCGCAGGTGTAGAGCCGTATTTCGTTGTTTTCGAGCGGCTTGAGTTCTTCGGTGCGGCGGGTAAGCGAGTTGAATACTTTCATGACAGCAATATTGCGGCGTGGACTTCGATTCCTTTTCCGGCTCCGACGTCGTCCATCTTCTCGTTGGTCTTTCCCTTTATCGAGACGCATCCGGCGTCGAGCCCCGTAAGCCTGGCGAGGTTACATCGTATCCCGTTCACGTGCTCCCGCAGGCGCGGGCGCTCGCAGATCACGGTTATGTCGATGTTGCATATCGCGTATCCGGCCGCCCTCACTTCGCCGGCGACCTTTTCGAGCAGTTTCGACGAATCCGCGCCACGGTATCTTTCGTCGGTGTCGGGGAAATGCGACCCGATGTCGCCAAGCGCCGCCGCGCCCAGAAGCGCGTCGATCAGCGCATGGATCACTGCGTCGCCGTCGGAATGGGCCTTGAGCCCGTCGGATCCGGGTATCGTCACGCCTCCGAGCACGAGCGGCTTGCCCGCCTCGAAAACATGGCTGTCGTATCCGAACCCGACCCGCATCAAAGAAGACCGATTCCGGCGAGCGTCGAACGCATAGTCTCGCGGTTGGCCCCGGTGGTCTCGCACAGCGGCAACCGGAACACCCTTTCGATCCTGCCCATGAGCGCGAGCGCCTCCTTGGCCATGACCGGATTGACGTCGATGAAAAGATCGCGGAACAGCCGGTAGTACTTCGCATGGCACTCGCGCGCCTTCGCGAAATCGCCGGCGAGCGCGAGACGGACCATCTCGCCCATCTCCTTCGGTATCACGTTCGACGCGACCGAGATCACGCCCTCCGCCCCGACCGAGATCATCGGCAGCGCCAGCGAATCGTCGCCTGAAAGCACGGTGAAGCCGGGCCGCAGATTCTTGATCGCCGACACCCGGTCGACGGATCCGGCCGCCTCCTTGATCGCCACGATGTTCGGGTGGTCCGCCAGCCGTGCGACGACGTCGAGCGGTATCTCCCTGCCCGAACGGCCCGGCACGTTGTAGAGGACCACCGGCAGCCCCAGGTCGGCGACCGTCATGAAGTGGCGGTAGAGCCCCTCGGCGTTCGGCTTGTTGTAGTACGGCGTAACCTGCAGGCACGCGTCGGCGCCGCCGGCAGCGATCGCCGCCTTCGTCAGCGACACCGCCTCCGACGTCGAATTCGCGCCGGTCCCGGCGACGATGCGGCACTTGCCGGCGGCGAACTCTATCGTCTTCTCGATCACCTTGTGGTGCTCTTCGTGGGAAAGCGTGGGCGACTCCCCGCTCGTCCCGACCGAACATATCCCCTCGACGCCGCCGGCCGTCTGCGCCTCGACCAGCGCGCGCAACCGGCCGTAGTCGACGGAGCCGTCCTTCGCGAACGGCGTAACCAGTGCCGTTATCGTGCCTTTCAGCTTCATCAGCCGTTCTTCTTCTCGAAGTCCTTCATGAACGAGACGAGCGCGTCGACGCCTTCCATCGGGAACGCGTTGTAGATCGAAGCGCGAAGCCCACCGACCGAACGGTGCCCCTTGAGCGAGCTCATACCAGCCTCCTTGGCCTCTGCGATGAACTTCTTCTCGAGCTCCTCGTCGCCGCCTTTGATGCGCCAGGTGACGTTCATGTTCGAGCGGAACTCGGGGAGCGCCGTCCCAGACCAGAACTCCGACCCGTCGATGACGTCGTATATCT
>JAGDAE010000144.1 GCA_017959645.1 Kiritimatiellia bacterium | reverse complement strand
GGCGACCTCGCGGGCGCCCACGCCGATGTCGCCAGCGGGGGTGTCGGTGAACTGGCCGATGTGGCGGTAGAGCTCGGTCATGAAGCTCTGGCAGAAGCGCATGACCTCGCCGTCGGACTTGCCCTTCGGGTCAAAGTCGGAGCCGCCCTTGCCGCCGCCCATGGGGAGGGTCGTGAGCGAGTTCTTGAAGATCTGCTCGAAACCGAGGAATTTGAGGACCGAGAGGTTGACCGACGGGTCGAACCTGAGGCCGCCCTTGTACGGGCCGATCGCCGAGTTGTACTGCACGCGGTAGCCGCGGTTGACGCGCACCTTGCCGGTATCGTCCACCCACGGAACGCGGAACATGATTACGCGCTCGGGCTCGACGAGCCGCTCGAGAATCGCGTTCGCCTGGTATTCGGGATGCGCGTCGACGACCGGGCCGAGGGTGGAAAGCACCTCTTCCGCCGCCTGGAGAAACTCCGGCTGGTCGGCATTCTTCGCCTGCAGATCTTTTATCGTTTGATCGATGTATTTGCTCATTTGTTTTGTTCTTCCTTTCAGAGTGCGTTTTCGCACGCTTGAAAACATATTATAGCATAATTCGTGCCACTTGTGGGTGGACGGACGGGATGCGGCGGTTTTTTGCGAAAACCGGAAATGGAATGTAAAGCCGGCGAAGCGCGATTTACACGCAATGTAATAATTTCAATATTTGTAAGTCGCCGCCTGCGATGGCACGAAATTTGCTATAATACCGCGTATGGATTCCATGAAACTCAAGATGGCGCCGGAGATCACGGTATTGCAGGAGATCGCTTCCGCCGTGGCGCACGGGCGCGACGTACGCAAGCTTCTCGAGGAGGTGCTGGCGATTCTCGAGCGGCGTACCGGCATGTTGCGCGGAACTTTCACATTGCTCGAGGGCGACGAATTCCGCATCGAGGCGACGTCGGGCCTGAACGCCGAGGAGCGCGCGCTCGGGCGCTACCATGCCGGCGAGGGGATAACCGGGATCGTGGCGAAGACCGGCCGCCCCGAAATCGTCGTCGACGTGCGCAAAGACCGCAGGTTTCTCAACCGCACAAAGGCGCGCAAGCTCGACGAGCCGGTTTCTTTCGTGTGCGTTCCGCTGTTGCACGGCGGGCAGGTAATCGGCACGCTCTCGGTCGACCGCCGCATGTCCGGCGACACCGGCTCTCTGGCGCGCGACGTCGCGCTGCTGGAGATCATAGCCAATCTGTGCGCGGAGGCGGCGGCGGCATGCCGCGAGCATCTTTCCGAGCAGGAGGCGCTGCGCAGCGAGAACATGAAGCTGCGCGGGATGCTCGGCGAGGCGCCCGGGCGCATCGTCGGCAACTCGACGCAGATGCGCGCCGTCTACGAACAGATCGCCCAGGTCGCGCCGAGCGGGGCGACGGTGCTGATACGCGGTTCGAGCGGAACCGGAAAGGAACTGGTCGCGAAGGAGAGACAGGCGCAGTCGCCGCGCACGGACAAGCCGTTCATGGTCCTCCACGGCGCGGCGCTGCGCGAGGCGCTGGTCGAGTCGGAGCTGTTCGGGCACGAGAAGGGCGCGTTCCCCGCCGCG
>JAGDAE010000143.1 GCA_017959645.1 Kiritimatiellia bacterium | reverse complement strand
GACAGTCTCGCATGACATCAAGGGGCACGGGAAGATGAACGTCTCCATCGGCGGCGACTGGTTCGCGGGTTCGATCGGCGACTGGCACGTGCAGTCGGCGGACGTGGGCGGCAACTGGACGAAGGACGGCGCGAAGGTGTATGTGACGGCTACGGGGCTTCCGGCGGGGACGATTGAGGAGCTGTTGCCGGCCGGCGAGCCGGTGATCCCGAAGGGCGGCAAATGGTCGTTCGCCAAGGCGGCGGGCGTCAAGTGGGCGAAGGACAAGGCGACGAAGGCGTACGCCCTTACGGTGGACACGTCCAAGTGCAAGACCAACCTTTCGGCCCTGAAGCTCACGTACACGCCGAAGAAGGGGACGTTCAAGGGCTCGTTCAAGATGTACTCGCTCGAGGGCGAGGGCAAGAAGACGAAGCTCAAGAAGTATACGGTGAGCGTGACGGGCATGGTGGTTGACGGGATCGGATACGGCTCGGCGAGCGTCAAAAAGCCGTCCATCGTCTGCCCGGTTATCATCAAGTAGTCTATTCCGAAGGTCGGAAAGTCGAAAGGTCGAAGGTCGAAAGTTGGAAGTCAAACGGTACGCCGCAATAGACCTTTGACCTTCGACCTTTGACTTTCGACTTCCAACCTTCGCCCTCGCATGGAAAAAACGCCATGGGGGGTTGCCATGTGCGGCCAAATTTGGTAATATATGCGCGATTTTCGGCGGTCCAGAAGGGTCGCACGAGGGTCGTGTATTGCTTTTTGACAGGAAGGAGCGCAAAAAATGGCAATGAACAACAAGCTGCTGGCGGTCGTTCAGCACATCGAAGCGGAACGCGGCGTGAGCCGCGAAATCGTGCTTACCGCCATCGAGCAGGCGATCAAGCAGGCGGCGCACCGCAACCGCGATGTGACGAACGATCTGCGCGTTGCCATCGATCGCAAGGATCTGTCGCTCCATGTCTACGATACGCTGGTCTGTTCCGACGAAGAGACCGGCCCCGGTTTCATTCCGCTCGCTCGCGCGCAGCGCTTCAACCACGGCAACCCGGTCAAGGAAGGCGACACCGTCGAGATCGAGATGCCGGCTTCGCGCCTCGGGCGCATCGCCGCCCAGACTTCGCGCCAGATGATCATGCAGAAGATACGCGACGCGGAGCGGACGAACACGTTTTCGGAATACAGAGACCGCGTCGGCGACATCGTCTCGGGCACGGTTTCGGCGATCGGCGCGCGCGACATCTACGTGACCGTCGGCAAGACCGAAATGATACTTCCCGGGCGCGAGCGCATCCCGACCGAGAACAACTACCAGGTGGGCGATCCGATCCGCGCGATAATCCTGAGGGTGAACACCGACGCGAAGGGTCCGGGCGTGGTGCTTTCCCGCGCGAGCGGAAAGTTCCTCGAGGCGCTTTTCCGTCTCGAGGTGAGCGAAATCGCCGACGGCGTGGTCGAGATAATGAGCGTCGCGCGCGATCCTGGCTTCCGCGCTAAGATCGCGGTGAGGACGTCGAACGAGAACGTCGACCCGGTCGGCGCGTGCGTCGGCCAGCGCGGCTCGCGGGTGCGCACGATCGTCAACGAGCTCTCGGGCGAGAAGATCGACATCGTGCGCTACAACGAAGACATCCGCCTCTACGTGGCGCAGGCGCTTTCGCCGGCCAAGCTCGAGTCGATCGAGGTCGATCCGGCGCAGTCGAACACGGTGCACGTCGTGGTCGCGGCCGACCAGTACTCGACCGCGATCGGCAAGCGCGGGCAGAACGTGCGGCTGACCACGAAGCTCGTCGGCTGGCACGTCGACGTGAAGAAGTCCATGGCAACGGCGTCGTTCGAAGACCAGAAGGCGGAGGCGATCAGGGAGCTTGCGGATACGCTTTCGATTTCCAGCGCGGTCGCGACGCAGGTCGCCGACGCCGGGTATCTGAGCATCGACGGAATCGTCGAAGACGACGAGGCCGGGTTCATTTCCAACACCGGTCTCGACGAGGTGACGGCGAAGGGGGTGTACGCGGCGGCGAAGGCGGTCGCGGAACTGACCAGCGGCGGGTACGTTCCCGAGGAAGAGGAGTAAGGGATGAGAGTATACGAATTTGCGAAGGAGTCCGGCGTGACGAGCGCCGATGTCCTCAAGGCGGCGGCCGACGCCGGCCTCGAGGTGACGTCGGCCATCGGCACTCTCGGATTCGAAGACGTCAACATTCTCAAAGAGACGATTGGGAGCCTCGCCGGATCCGGTGCGCTCGAGCGCCGCAAGGCGAAGGCTGAGAGGGCGGCGCGTCTGCGGGCGGAGGGCATCGCCGCCGAACGCGAAGCGCTCGATCGCCATCTCGCCGTCGCCCGCGATGCGGCCAAGACGGTCGCAAGGCCCGCGCCGAAACCGGAAACTCCGGCGAAGAGCGAGGAAGCGCCGCCTGCGGCGAAGAAGTCGCCGTCGCCCGTTGCGGCTCCGGCGGGCGCGCCGGCTCCGAAGGAGGGCGCGCCGGCGAAGAAAGCGGGCGCGCCGGCGTTCAAGCCGGTTTCCGCAGCGCAGACGGGGCTTACCGCCGCCGGATTCAAGCCGCTGCAGAAGCAGAAGCAGAAACCCGCGATCACGATCTCGGTCGCGGTGGCGCCGCCGCCGAAGCCGCCGAAGCCCCCCAAGGTCGACGACTACGAAGGCGAGCGCGGGCGCAAGGGCAAGAAGGGTCGCGACGCGCAGAAGGCGTTCGAGAAGTCGGTCACGCGTGCCGTCCCCACCGTACCGCAGCAAGGCAGCAGGATCTCGGTCAACGAGGAGGCTGGCGAGATTTCGATACGCGGCGCGGTCGTCGTGAAGGATCTGGCGGCGAAGCTTAACATCAAGCCGAACCGTCTGATCGCCGATCTGATGGGGCTCAAGGTTCTCGCGGCGATCAACCAGCGCGTCGAGCCGGACATCGCGACCAAGGTCGCCGAGAAGTACGGCTACAAGGTGATCGTCGAGCATTCCCGCGACAAGGAGGCGGCGAAGCCGGTCATGAAGGCGATCGACGCCGACGACCTGATACCCGAAGACCGTCCAGAGACGCTTAAGCCGCGCGCTCCGGTCGTTACGTTCCTAGGCCATGTCGACCACGGCAAGACGACGCTGATGGACTGGATCCGCAAGGAGCACGTGGCCGCCGGCGAGGCGGGCGGGATAACCCAGCAGATTTCGGCCTATCAGGTCGATGTCGCCGGCAAGAAGATAACCTTCCTCGACACGCCCGGGCACGCGGCGTTCTCGGCGATGCGCGCGCGCGGCGCCCAGATCACCGACATCGCGGTTCTGATCATCGCCGCCGACGACGGCATCATGCCGCAGACCGAGGAGTGCATCAGGGTCGCGAGGCAGACCGGCGTGCAGATCATGGTCGCGATAACCAAGGCCGACAAGCCGACCGCCAACGTAGACCGCGTGAAGCAGCAGCTGCAGAAGGCGGGTCTCACCCCGGAAGACTGGGGCGGAGACATCATATGCTGTCCGGTCTCGGGTCTTACCGGGATGGGAGTCGATTCGCTGCTCGAAAACATCCTCGTCCAGGCCGAGGTTCTGGAGCTCACGGCGAATCCCGACCGGCGCGCCAACGGTTTCGTGATCGAATCCGAGCTCCAGCAGGGGTTGGGTCCGTGCGCGACGCTGCTCGTGACCGGCGGTACGCTGAAGGTCGGCGACGCGATACTGATCGGCGAGCATTTCGGCAAGGTGCGAGCGCTGATCGACGACCACGGCCGGCGCATAAAGGAGGCGCCGCCGGCGACGCCGGTAAAGTGCACCGGGCTTTCGGGCGTGCCCGAGGCCGGCAGCGAGTTCCGCGTGATGCTGGACGAAAAACGAGCGCGCACGCTCGCCGAGCAGACCGCGCAGGAAAAGAAGGAAGAGGCGCTTTCCAGCTCGAAGGCGGCGACGCTCGACGCGCTGATGGACCGCATGGCGGCGGAGGGTCGCCGCGAACTCAACGTGATCGTCAAGAGCGACACCCAGGGCTCGCTCGAGGCGATCGTCGAGGCGCTGCGCGAAATCAAATCCGACAAGGTTTCGCTGAACGTGATCGGAACCGGCACGGGCAACGTCTCGCTGACCGACGTCAAGAGCGCGGCCGCCGGCAAGGCCGTCGTCGTAGGCTTCAACATCGGCAACGACTCCGGCGTGCAGCAGCAGGCGCGGCACGACGGCGTGAGGATAAATTCCTTCCGCATCATCTACGAGCTCATCGACCACGTCAAGAACTGCATGCTCGACCTCCTGCCGCCGGAATTCCGCGAGGTAGTCAAGGGCCACGCCGAGATCAAGGCGATATACGACATCGGAAAGCTCGGCAAGATCGCCGGCTCCCAGATGCTCGACGGTTCGCTGGTCGCGAAAGAGCACTTCAGGATACTGCGCGGCAAAGAGCGCGTCTGGGACGGCAAGGTTCAGACCCTGCGCCACTTCAAGGACGAGGTCGCGCAGGTCACCGGGCAGCAGGAATGCGGAGTGTGCTTCGCGAACTACGAAGGCTTCCAGGTCGGCGACGTCATCGAGTGCTACGTGCTCGAGGCTCTGCCGAAGAGTCTGTAGGGGCGGACATGAGCACGGACAGGCTGGAGCGAGTCAATTCCCTGCTCAAGCGGGTAATCGCCGAGTCGATGTTCCAGATTCTGCGCGGCGAAGCCGTTGCGCCCGGACTGGTGACGGTGACCGGCGTAAGGTGTGGAAAGGATCTGCGCGACGCAGTTGTCGGGATATCGGTTCTCGGCGACGACGCGCTCAAGAACGCGGCGATGCGCGCGATCAGGCGCAACGCCAGAAAGTTCCAGGCGACGATCAACCGCGAAGTGCGGATGAAATTCACGCCGAGGCTCGTG
>JAGDAE010000142.1 GCA_017959645.1 Kiritimatiellia bacterium | reverse complement strand
GATGCGTCGAGACCCGGACAATCATCATCCGGCAGCACGTCAGGTTCGATGGTCTCGGCCTTCGCCCCCGCCCAACCCCTAAAAACCCGAAACCGAAAGGAAAGACAAAATGAAGAACAGCAGGAAAGTCACGCTCACGACCGATCAGGTCAAGGAACTCAAGACGCTCTGCGCCGCCGCGAAGGCCGCCGAGGAGGCGAAGAAGAAACCACGGTATACAGGGATCGAAACCTCGGTATGGAAGGATCGAAACCACGGTATGGGCGGACGAAGAAACGCCTATCGGGCAGCTCCCCGAAAGGCGTTTCCCGTCCCGCCGGAAGGCGGGTATCGGCTTCCCAAGGGCTTGATCGTCCTCCATGGTGTCTGTCCACATACGGGAAATGTCCCGACTTTCAGTCCCGCCCGGCATCCTCAAAGCCTAACCGCAAGGTAATCTTGCATTTGCTTTAAGGACTTCACAGGACAGAATCGCCGCATTCGTTTGTCATTTTGCCCCTTGCGCGACGGCGGCAGATATGATATACTACGCGCCAATTCATTCACCGAAAGAAAGAAAAAGACAATGGTAAAGCTCAGAATGCGTCGCACCGGTTGCACGAACCATGCGACATACCGTATAGTGGCGGCCGATTCGCGCAGCCCGCGCGACGGCAAGTTCCTCGAGATTCTCGGGTGGTACGACACCCAGATCAAGGACGAGAACTTCAAGCTCGATCTGCCTAGAGTCGACTACTGGCTCTCGAAGGGCGCCAAGCCGTCCACCACCGTGGCGAGTCTGATCCGCCGCGCGAAGAATCCGGCGATCAAGCCCCATCACGCGGCCAAGGCGAAGGCGAAGAAGGCGGCTCCCGCGGCCTGAGGAGGTGAATCATGGGTATCAAACTGATTGACAAGATCAACGCCGAACAGACGTCGAAGCTCGCGGAGAAGAAATTCCCCGAGTTCCGCGCCGGCGACATAGTGCGCGTCTCCATCAAGATCAAGGAAGGCGACAAGTTCCGCATCCAGGATTTCGAGGGCAAGGTTCTCGCGATCGACAACGGGCGCAAGAACGCCTCGGGCAACTTCACGGTCAGCCGCGAGAGCTACGGGGTACGCGTCGAGAAGCTGTTTCCGTTCAATTCGCCTTGGATACAGGCGATCAAGCTCGTCAAGCCGGGCAACGGCTGGCGCGCGAAGCTCTACACCGAGCGCACGTTCTGCTCGCACAAGGCGGTCCGCAAGCTCGTGAAGAGATAAAGCACATTCCGGGGGATGAAGATCGACATCATCAGCGTACAGCCGAAGATGTTCGAGGGGTTCCTGGGGGAATCCATTGTCGCACGCGCAATCCGAAAGGGCGCGTGCGACATTCGCATACTGGATCTGCGCGATTTTGCGCACGACCGTCACCGCAAGGTCGACGACAGGCCCTACGGCGGCGGGCCCGGGATGCTGATGACGTGCGCACCGTGGTTTGAGGCGGTGGAGTCGACGGAGCCCGCCGGCGCGCGGGTGATAATGACCTCTCCCGCCGGCCGGCGGTTTGACCAGCGAGCGGCCGAGGAGCTTTCCCGCGAGGAGCGGCTCGTGTTCATGTGCGGACACTACGAGGGTTTCGACGCGCGCATAGAGACGCTGGCGACGGACATGTTCTCGATCGGCGATTTCGTGATGACCGGCGGCGAGCTGGCGGCGGCGGCGATGGTCGATTCGATAGTCCGGCTGCTGCCCGGCGTTCTCGGCGGCGGGCCGGCGGCGGTGCGGAACGAGAGTTTCGGGCGCGACGGGCTTCTCGAGGCGCCGCAATACACGCACCCGCCGGAATTCCGCGGGATGGAGGTTCCTGCGGTTTTGCGCGGCGGCGACCATGCGAAGATAGAGGCGTGGAAGCGCGCCGAGGCGAGAAAACTCACAGCGCGGCTGAGGCCGGATCTCGAGCAATGATCGCCTCTCTCCTGCTGGCCGTCACGATCGTCGCGCACGAACCGGGGTACTACACCTCGCTCTCGAAGCACGTACAGCGCTGGCTGAAGAGCGAGGACGTCTCCGCCGAGGTGGTGACGCCGAAGGAGATGGCCTCGCGACTGGAGAAAGAGAAGCTCGCGTTTCTCGTCGGCTTCGACAAGCCGACAGCGGCGGAACTGAAGACGCTCGAGGATTTCAGCCGCAGGGGCGGGAAGATGGTCGTCTTTTATTCGTCTTCGCCGAAGCTGGCGCAGATCATGGGCGTCAAGGTGCTCGGCTACCGCGCGTCCGACTATCCCGGCAAGTGGAGCCGGATGGATTTCACGGCCAGCCAGCCGGAGGGGTGCCCGAAGTCGATACTGCAGACCTCGAGCGTACTGCAGCGCGCGACGACGGCGAACGGCAGGGGGCGGATAATCGCGACGTGGAAGGACCGCGCCGGCAGAGACACCGGCGATGCGGCGTGGATCGCGACCGCCGGAGGATACTGGATGACCCACGTGTTGCTGGCGGACGGAGACGAGGCGTTGAAAGCGCAGCTGCTCGCGGCGATAGCCGGGTCGGTCGATCCGGGACTGTGGAGCCACGCGAAGGCGGCCGCGAAGAAGGCGGCGGCGGAAAAATCGTTGAGGGACTACGCGTTGAAGCAAATTCCGCGCAAGGGCGAGATACACGCGGTATGGGACCATTCCGGATGCGGGCTGTATCCGGGGGACTGGCCAAGGACGATGAGATTCCTGCAGGAAGCGCGGATAACCGACCTTTTCGTGAATGTCGCCGGCGCCGGGTTTGCGCACTATCCGTCCGACGTGCTTCCGCGCTCGAAGACGTACGAAAGCGAGGGAGACCAGCTCGCGAAATGCCTCGCGGCGGCAAAGGGAACGGGAATCAGGGTGCATGCGTGGATTCTCTGCTTCAACGCGACCCGCTCGACGCCCGACCGCCTCGAAACATTCCGGAAGCGCGGCTGGCGGCTCAAGGACCGCGACGGGAAACTGACGGAATATCTCGACCCTTCGAACGCGGCCGCGAGGGAATACATTCTCGGCGCGCTGGACGAAATACGCGGCAAATACCGCGTGGACGGGATACATCTCGATTTCGTGCGCTGGTACGAGCGTAGCGAGAAGCCGAAAGACGCGGCGGAGACGATATCGAAGTTCGTGGCCGACGCGAGGCGGCGGGTCAAAAAGCCAGTCTGGCTGACGGCGGCGGTACTGGGGAAGTATCCTTCCTGCGTCGCGGCGGTCGGGCAGGACTGGTACGGCTGGCTCGATTCGGGAATAGTCGACTATGCGGTGCCGATGGACTACACCGAGGATATGAAGCTGTTTTCGTCTCTCGTCGCCCAGCATTCGAAACCGAAGACGCACGCGCGGAAGACGATCGCAGGAATCGGAGTCACCGCGAACGAATCGCGTCTCGACGCGCGGCAGGTCATCGACCAGATCAACCTCGCCAGAAAGAACTCCCTAGCGGGCGTGGCGCTGTTCGACCTCGACGTCACGCTCGAGAAGCAGATCGTGCCCTATCTGAAACTAGGCATATGGTAGCCATCGTCATAGCGGCGTTCATAAGCATGCGCGAATGCAAGACGGCGCACGGCGTCTATTCCTATTCGCTCGACGTGAGCGGGCTGGACCGTGCGAGCTACGAATGGATAAACGGCGAAAGTCCGCTTCCCGGCTGGCAGTCGTATGTTGAAGACGAGGCGGTCACGGTCCTGAAGCGGAATTCCGGCAGCGCGACCGCCGGCGGTCTCTACCTTTGGGACACGAACGGACTCTTTGCGGCCGGCACGCTTTCGGGGTCGGGGAAAGCGAGGCGTTTCGGCTGCATTTTCGAAAACGACACTTTCGTCGAGGCGACCAACATCACGCTGACCACGAGGTGCGCGCAGGTGCGTGCGCGCAACACCGGCCCGGATTTCGTCTATCTTGAATACGCAATCGCGAAGGATATCGAATCGATCGCCGGCACCGGCGCGGAATGGAAGCTGCTTCAGGACGCGACGTTCTTTTCGCGCGTGATATCCGGCGTTCTCGACGGGGAACTGCCAGCCTACGGTCCCGTGGTCGAGACGTCGATCGGCCAGGCGATGGCGGCCGGGGATCGGCTCGCCGTGCGCTGGACGGATTATTCGCCGTCAAGCGGGGGCAACGCCGCTTTTGCGTATCCGCTCTTCCGGCTCGATTTTGCCGCCGATCCCGGATTTTCGGTAAAGCTGAAATGAACGTGGCGCTCAAACACGCTCCGGCGAAGCTGGCGATCGTCGGCGGAGGCGCGGCGGGGATGGCCGCGGCGGTTTCGGCGGCCGGGATGGGGCTCGGGTGCGTGGTGATCGAGCGCAAGGCGCGTCTCGGATCCAAAATGCTGATGACCGCGAACGGGCGCTGCAATTTCACGAAGGACATACCGCCCGAACAGTTCATCGCCGACATCGGCGAGTGCGGCGGTTTCGCGTCCCGGGCGATACGCGAGTTCGGTCCGCGCAGGATCATGTCCGCGTTCCGGTCGCTCGGCGTGCGGTTGCGCCGCATGGCCGACGGAAGGATGTTTCCGGCCGACGGCAAGGCGGCGACGATCGTGCACGCGTTCGGCGATCTTATGCGCGAACGCGAAGTCCCGGTGATGTCCAACTGCCCCGTGACCGCGATCAGACCGCAGAAGAACGGCTTCATCGTGGCGACGAAGAATTTCACGCTCTGGGCCGAGAATGTCCTTCTCGCGACCGGCGGGTACAGTTATCCGAAGACCGGATCGGTCGGCGACGGACAGGAGATCGCGCGGCGGCTGGGACACCGCATCGTTGCCCCGCGCGCCGGACTCATCGGCATGGAGACGGCAGACGGCACGGTCGTGGCGCTGGCCGGCCGGCGTTTCGAGGACGGCTGCGCTAAGGTCGTCTCGCCAGGCGGAGAGACGCTGTTCGAATATGCCGGAGAGGTCGATTGCGAGAGTTTCGGAGTTTCTGGCGCGGCGGTCTACAATTGCCAGCGTTTCGCGGCGCACCGCAATCTCGGCGACTTCGTGCTGGAGGTGCGGTTCGGCCAGAATGCCGTGCGGCTGCGCAATCCGAAGCCGCGTCCGCTCAAAGAGGCGATCGTGACGATCGGCGGGGTGGCCACGGACGAGATAGATCCCGGCACGATGGAGTCGCGGCTGGTTCCGCACCTTTATTTCGCGGGCGAGGTCATGGACATAGACGGGCCCACTGGCGGATACAATCTGACGCTCGCATTCGCGACGGCAAGAAAGGCGGTAATGTCGATATGCAAAAACTGACGATACAGACAGGATCGTACGAGGTGAATTGCACGATTCTCCACGACGGAGATTCGGCATATGTCGTCGACCCGGGCGCGGAGGCGGAGCGGATAATCGCGCTGCTCGAAGAGCGGAAGCTCGCGGCGAAAGCGATACTCCTCACCCACGCCCACTTCGACCACATCGGCGCGGTTCCGGCGCTGCAGGCGCGGTATCCGGGGCTGCCGGTCTATGTGGGCGCTGGCGACATGGCGATGTTCGGCCATCCGTTCAACCAGCTGCCGCCGGAGTATCCTCTGGTCGCGAGGCCGGAGAACCTGCGCGACGCGCACGAGCTGGAGGGATTCGAGGCCATCGATACTCCCGGCCACACCCCGGGCGGCGTCTGCTGGCATCTCGCCGCCGACCGGCTGCTGCTTTCGGGCGACACGCTATTCGCCGGTTCCGTCGGCCGCACCGATTTTCCGGGCGGCAGCATGTCGCGCCTCATGGAGTCGCTCGCGAAGCTCGCCGCCCTGCCGGACGACACCGAAGTGATTCCCGGGCACGGACCTTTCACGACGATCGGCCGCGAGAAGGCCACGAACGTCTTCATGCGCGCGGATGCATGACCATGGTCGCTGCAATCATCCTGTCGTCGGTTCTTTCGTCGCTTGCCGAACCGCAAAAGGCGGAGACTGCTGCAATTCCGTCGGAGGGCGGGTTCACCTTCGAGGCGACTTTCCGCCACGATGGATATTTCGAGCCGGACGGCCGATGGCCGACCGGACTTCTCGCGTGCTACCGTTCGGGATATTTTGACGGCTGGAGAATCTATCTCCACGGCCCCGACGAACATCTGCTTTTCCAGATCGGCGTACCCGAAGGCGCGGGCGAGGCCACTTCGCTCGACGGAGGCGTTCCGGTGCCGCGCGGAACATGGCACCGTCTGGCCGCGACCTGGCTGGAGGAGGCGGACGGCAAAGGGGCGATGAAGCTGTATCTCGACGGCGAATTCTGCGGCGCGAAGCATGGCGTAGGCGCGCCGTCGATAAATCCCGGCGAGACGCTGATCGCCGGCGCGGCCGGATACGGACTCGGCGCGGCGAAACTCGAAATCGCGGAAATAGAGTATTCGGCGTCTCCTCTCGACGGCGGACAAATCGCCGCACGCTTCGCCGCAGACGGGTTGTGCCGATCCAATCCCGCCGCCGAGCCGGATCCGCTGTTCGTGCAGGTCTACACGCGGGCGCTCAAGATGCTCGAAGGCACCGAGGGGCGGGCGGAAGCGCCAGCGTATCCGGAAGAACGCGAGAGCGTGGACGGATTCGCGGGCGACTACGACGGCGACGACATCGTGCAACTGATGATGTTCGCGGGCGGTTCGCTCGTCCGCCGCCGCTGGCCCGCCGACGACGGAATCTATGCCGACATCTCGATGGAGGATGGGGTTTTCCGCTTCTCCGACCCCGGTGCGCCGGAGTTTCCGGCCGGCACGCGGCTTTTCGCCCACGGATACTGGCAATACTACTGGATGGACCAGATTCTGCCGGTCGAAGCGACGCCGGACGGCGGCTACCGTCCGCTCGCGACGCACATGTACGGCTTCGGCAAGACCGGCAGAGCTGCGCTCATGGCCAAGGAGGGCACGGCCGACGCAACGTCGATCCCAAAGCGCCGCGCCCAGCTGAAGTGGTTCTCGGGAGTGAAGGGAATGACGATACGGAACACCGAATTCCACGATTCGCTCGGCGCCGGAATCGAGTTCGCGGACAGCGAGGATGTCACGATCGAGAATTGCGCTTTCCGCCGGCTCGGGAGGGACGGGATAATACTGCGCAACTGCCGCGGAGTCACGATAAGGGACTGCGTGTTCGAGGATATCGGCCAGACCGCGGTTTTTGCCGAGGGATGCGGCGATCGCGATACGCTCGAGTCCGGGCGGACGATCATCGAACGCTGCCGCTTCGAACGCACCGGCAGAGTGAAGCGTTGCTACAGTCCCGGGATCTACATCCGCGGCTGCGGGAATGTCGTGCGCAATTGCGTGTTCAGGGATATTCCGTCGAGCGGAATGAGGGTCGAGGGCAACGACATCGTCGTGCGCGACTGCCTGTTCGAGAACTGCGTCAACGAAAGCGACGACCAGGGTTGCGTGGACACGTGGGGCGACCCGAGTTTCAGAAACTGCGTGTATTTCCGCAACGTCTTCCGCGGCATCGGCGGAAAGGGAACCTGCAACTGCGGCAGGGCGGGGATTCGTTTCGACGACATGATCTCCGGCATGGCGGTGATATCCAACGTCTTCGACCGCTGCTGCGAGAAGAATTTCGGCGGAGTGCAGATACACGCCGGACACTACAACGCCGTCGTCGGCAACGTTTTCATCGGCGGCGACCGGATGATCAGCGTCCAGAACTGGGGAGAGCGCAGATGGATCGAGTCGGTAGACTCCCCGGAGACCAAGGCGCGTTCGCGCAATCTCGAATCGTCTGGACTTTATCTCGAACGCTACCCCGAGCTGCGCAAACTCCGCGAAAACGTCGCAATGCAGTATTTCGAAGGCAACCGCCATTTCGAATAGTCTTGTCCGCCTCGCGAGCCGGGCGTGTCACTGATGTGCGCCAAAATGTCCATGGTGGCGCGGTCCGTGGCACAATTTCGGCGCAAACAGCATCGTTTTCGGCTATTGGCACGGTTTGTGCTATATTCTGCATTGGCGCCCCCGTAAGGCGTCGGCAAAGGAAGATAAAGAAATGGCAAAAGTACTCGGTATCGATCTTGGAACGACCAACAGCTGCATGGCGGTCATGGAGGGCGGCGAAGCTACGGTCATTCCCAACAAGGAGGGCGCCCGCACGACTCCGTCGATTGTCGCGTTCACGAAGACCGGCGAGATTCTCGTCGGCCAGGCGGCCAAGCGTCAGGCGGTCACCAATCCCAAGTCTACGATCTATTCGATAAAGCGGTTCATCGGCCGCCGTTTCGAGGAGATGACCGACGAGATCAACATGGTTCCCTACGAGGTCTGCGCGGCTCCCAACGGCGACGCGGCCGTCAAGGTGAACGGCAAGGTCTACACCGCCCAGGAGATTTCGGCGATGGTCCTGCGCAAGCTCAAGGAAGACGCCGAGGCGTTTC
>JAGDAE010000141.1 GCA_017959645.1 Kiritimatiellia bacterium | reverse complement strand
GGCGCCGGGCGGACCCAATCCGCCGGTTCTCGGCCTTTGCATTTCGGCGCAACGGCAGGTTTCCGATGTCGGCGGGCTCGCCGGATTCGTCGCCGAGGTGCGCGCTTCCGGCGCGAAGATCGTCGGCATACCGATGAATCCGAAGACCGACCGCGCGCTTCTGGAAAAGCTCGGCGTCGAATGCATTTCCGGGACTTCTCCGGAGGCGGTCATGGCGGCGGCGTCGAAATGCTCTGCCGTCCTCTCCAGCCGGCTCCATCTGCTTATCCTCGCCGCGAACGCCGGAACGCCGGGGCTCGGCATCGCGCGCGGATCGAAACTCGCCAACTGGCTTTCGAACTTCGGCCGTGATGTCGAGGGCGGCGTCTACGACTGCGATTGGCGAAAGGTCGCGGCGCACGCGATCGCCGCGCTTGAAGACCGCGGCGACTGGGATGCGGCGCGCGACGCCGCCTACGCGAAGCTGGAGGCGCGGCTCGAAAACGCGCGGCGTGAATTTGTCGCAAGACTGGAGGGCGCACATGGGAAATGACCGTCCCTCGGCAAGCATTCTCGTCAGGGCGCGAAACGACGAGAAGCTGGTCGCGCGCACGCTGGAAGCGATATTCGCGCAGGAAACGCAGCTCGGCTACGAAGTCGTCGTCTGCGACGACGGATCCGGCGACCGCACGCGCGAGATCGCGGCGGGGTTCCCGGTGAGGTTCGTCGAGCGTCCAGAAGGACCCTACAAGCCGGGCCGGACGCTCAACCGTCTCGTGCGCGAGGCGAAGGGCGACATCGTCGTGTTCAACAATTCCGACGCGGTTCCGCTCGATGCGCACTGGCTGGACGAGCTGACGAAACCGCTGCTCGAAGACCGCCGCGTCTTTTCGTTCGCCAACCAGTTGCCCAGGGCCGACGCCAAGGCGCTCGTGCGCAAGGATTCGCTGCGCGCGTTCGGCGACGGCAAGGTTCAGGCGACATGGCGGTTCTTCTTCTCGCTCGCGAGTTCGGCGACATGGCGGAAGAATCTGCTCGACGTTCCTTTCGACGAGCGGATACAGTATTCCGAGGATGTCGAATGGGCGTGGCGCAATTCGCGGCCAGGGCGCGATCCGGTGAAGATCGCGTACTGTCCCGCCGCGCGCGTCGAGCATTCCCACAACTACACGCTCCGCGAGCTGGCGAAGCGCTTCTGCGGCGAAGGCGCGGCCGATCGCGCCATTTTCGGCGACCGGCCGTCGCTTGTCCGCGAACTTGCCGGCGCGGCGCGGGAGACGCTCAGGGACTGGGCGTATCTGGCGGCGAGACCGCGAGACTGGCCCGAAATGCCGTCCGCGCCCGTCCGCCGGCTGGTCCAGCGCGTATCGCATTGGGCGGGGACCCGGCGGAAATGAAGATTCTTTTCTATCTCGAGCATTCGGATACGCGGGGCGGCATAGAGATTTTCGCGGAACGCCACGCGGCCAAGCTGCGTGCGGAGGGAAACGAGGTCGAAATCGCCGGGGGAGCCACGCCGCCTTTCGGCGGATTCGACGAAATCGTCGTGCACAAATGCGGCGATCTGCGGACGCTTCTCGGGTTTCCTCCGCAGAAGACGGTGTATTACGTGCACGACCACGAGCCGATATGCCCGCGCACCTATGCCTACACGCCGCTCGGAAACAACTGCACGCGCGCGGGCGGATGCCTGGCGTGCTTTTTCTGCGCGCCGCTCTGCCGCGGCTGGAAGGCGGCGCTGGGGCGCGTGTTTTCGCAGAGGCGCAGAATCGCCGCGATGGCGAGGATGAAGACGCTCGTCGTCATTTCGCAATTCATGAAATCCAGACTTGTAGCCAACGGAATCGATCCAGGCAGGATATCGGTGGAGCCGCCGGAGATTCCGCCGGCGAACGGCCGCGAAGGGACGTGCGCAGAGGCGCCGCTCGATCTCGTATATGTCGGCCAGCTCGTACGCGGCAAGGGCGTGCAGCTGCTGCTGGCGGCGATGGCGCGCATGAAACGCCGCCGGACTCTCGATATCGTAGGCGCCGGCAACATGGAAGGGGAGCTCAAGGCGCTCGCCTCCCGTCTTGGCCTTTCTGGGAGGGTCAGGTTCGACGGCTTCAGCAGCGATCCCCAATGCTGGATGCGCCGCGCCGCGTGCGTGGTCGTGCCGAGCTTCTGGCAGGAACCGTACGGGCTCGTCGCCGCCGAGGCGGTCGCGCTGGGAAAACCGGTAGTTGCGTTCGCCGTCGGCGGACTGCCCGAGGCGTGCGGCGGCAAGGCGACGCTCGTCCCGCCGGGGGACGTGGACGCGCTTGCGGCGGCGCTCGACGGCGGAAAGGAAAACAACTGATGGGCGACAAGGTCAAGGTCTTCGTCTTCATAGACGCGCTTGGATGGAAGCAGGCCGAGAGATACGGCTTTCTCGAAGATCTGCTTCCCAACCGCCGGGAGATCGAGATGCAGTTCGGCTACAGCTGCACCGCGATTCCGACCATCCTTACCGGGAAGCGTCCCGCCGAGCATGGGCATCTCGCGTTCTACGATTGGGCTCCGGACAAAAGCCCGTTCCGCGCGATGCGCTTTCTCGCGCCGTTTCTGCGTCCGCGCTCGTTCTGGCGGCGGGGGAGGGTAAGGAACGTCCTGTCGAAACTCGTAAAGCGTCTCTACGGTTTCACCGGCTATTTCCAGCTCTACGGCGTTCCGGTCGAACGGCTGCCGAAACTCGACTACTGCGAGAAGACCGACCTGTTCGTTCCCGGTGGACTCGCCCCGGTCAAAAATCTCGCCGATACATGGGGGGAGAAGGGGTTTAAGTACCATATCTCCGACTGGCGGCTGCCGGAAGAAGAGAACTTCAAGATCGCCGCCGGGCTTTTCCGTCGCGGCGCGGTCGATCGGGCTTTTGTCTATTCTGCGGCTTTCGACGCGCTGCAGCACGACCATGTCGGCGACGACGCGGTTCTGCGTCCGAAAGTCGAGCGCTACGCCGAAAGGGTGCGCGAACTCCATCGCGCGCTCGTCGAGGGCGGCAGGCCGTTCGAACTCACCGTGTTCTCCGACCATGGCATGACGCCGCTGAGGGGAACCTGCGACGCTCCGGCCGCAGTCGCGAAAACCGGACTCGAGTGGGGCGTCGACTACGCGAGCGCTATCGATTCCACGATGGCGCGCTTCTGGTGGCTGAAGCCGGGGGCGGAAGAAAAGATCAAAATCGCGTTCGACGGTCTGCCGGGCCGTTGGCTTCCGGAGGACGAGATGCGAAAGCACGGAATCTGGCGCGAAGACCGCAAATTCGGCGACGCCATATTTCTCGCGGACGCCGGGGTGCAGTTCGTCCCGAGCGACATGGGCGTAAAACCGCTCAACGGAATGCACGGATTCGACCCGGACGATGTCGATTCCAAGGCATGCTGGCTGTCTACCGAACCGGTTCCGGATTTCGTTTCCCGCGTCTGCGACTATTTCCGCGCCATGACCGCAGACGCCGGCCGGCGAAGGACCCTAGAATGGCGGTTTTCGAGTGCAACCATCCACGCGAAAAAGTCCATGGTTGCACTCGGAAAAGTCCAAGGCTGGACTCGGCATAGTGCATAGTTGCACTTCGAAAAGTGCATGGTTCCACTTTCCAAAGTGCATGGTTGGACTTTTCAAAGTGCAAGGTTGCGC
>JAGDAE010000140.1 GCA_017959645.1 Kiritimatiellia bacterium | reverse complement strand
GTCGCTTCGCTTCCGGGCGCGAATTTCGAAGTCGCGCGCTGGTCGTGGACGATGTGCGCATGTTGGTACGTGGCGATGGCGATGGCGCTCTGGCTAGCCCGCCGCATCATCTCCCGCCGGCGGAACACGCTGTGAAAATCGTCCGGTTCCATTGACAGATTCGGGGGAATTATGATACACTGCTTTCAAAAGAATGGAAAGGCCGATGAAAGGATTCTTGACAACTGTAGTTGCGGTGATGGCGTTTGGCGGCGCGTCTGCGGGCGCATGCAACCCGGATGAGGCGATTGTCGACATCGGCAAGGCCTTGGCCGAGGCGTGGTCGCAGTCGGATTATCCGGCGACGGGCATCCAGTACAACGGTTTTGTCTTGAATTTGGGGACGAGCTATCATAATGGCTACTACCATTCCGATGCGCATGATGCGGGCCTCGCACGGCATACGGTCACGAGCATGCCCAATGCATCATTGCCCGGATTCCAGTACAATGGCCACCAGTGGTCTTTTGTGGTCGCCAATACGACGGGCGTCGAATTGACGGAGGGTATGATCACCGTGCCGGGCGAATCGGTCCGCCCCGGTGAATTGCTTGTCCATCCGTGCAGCGACAGCCACCATTTTTACATCAGTTGCGTCGCCCCGACGTCTGGATGCTACCGGGTCGTGATGGAGGTTCGCGATCTTGACGGCGCCGGCGGAGGCAATGCGTACGGATGGGGGGTCGAAGCGTCGATCCGCAAGACGTCCAACTTCAATGTTCTCGCATACAAGATTTGTTCGGCCGAAACCATCGACGATGTGCCGTCCGCCATTGCGATCGATTTGCCCTGCATAGAACTTGAGGCCGGCGAGTCGATAGCTTTCGCGATCGGCAACAATGGCGATTACGGGTATGATTTGACTGCGGTCCGGGCTTATCTTTTTGCGGCAGAGCCACCGAAAGGAAACGAGGTGATCAATATCGACGTCGACGGCGAGGCTCCGGGAGACGCCGGGGAAGGGCATATCTGGGCGACGAGCGACGAATCGGCCTGTTTTGCTCAGGCGGGATCGTTTTGGAATTCTCTTCATGTGTACGGTTCCGTTGCGTCATTCGGAACGAATGCGCTCTGCTATGCCAACGGAAAGAAAAGCAAGGTCGGGATAGCGTTCGCTGCGAAATCCGGGAGCGGCAACATCAATTTCGACTGCTATCCCGGCGAGAGAACAAACAACCGTTTTCCCGAACTGTCGGGCGATTATTTCTACATGTTCCAAGGTGACGATTGCGACATCACGATTACCGGACTTCGGCCGGGAAAATGCTACGACCTGGTCTTTTACGGACGCAATGGAGACGGCTGGCGCGTAAAGTTCAACGGATTCGAAGCGACGGCCGCCAGCGACGGCGATCAATTCTTCATGCGCGATAATCGCGACCTTGCGGTAGACGGGCGGGCGATCATGATATCCGATGTTCCTGCGGACGAAAATGGCGAGATTCGCGGTGCGACATATACGACATCGGGTGCGCCGGTGGTGTTCTACGGAATGCAGATTCGCGGTTCGTTCGCCATCCCCGGCTTCGTCGCCATCGTCCGGTGAGTGGCGCGGATCGAACGTCGCCGGAACATATTGTGAAAATCATCTGAGGTTTTGGGGGAAACAATAGGGTTCTTCGGTTTTGCCCCTAATGGCGCAGGATTCTCCGAGGGTTCGGCAGTATTTCCTAAAGGTGGGGATATTCCAGACACAGGATGCTGGAAATTTGATATAATATCCGCCCATGAACGAACTTTCGAACGTACGCAATATCGGAATCGTCGCCCATATCGACGCAGGCAAGACGACGACGACCGAGCGCATCCTGCTCTACACCGGCAAGATCCACCACGCCGGGGACGTGCACGACGCCAACACGACGACCGATTTCATGATCCAGGAAAAGGAGCACGGAATCACGATACAGTCGGCGGCGATATCCTGCGAGTGGAAGGGCTGCGCGATCAACATCATCGACACTCCCGGCCACGTCGACTTCACGATGGAGGTCGAGCGCTCGCTTCGCGTTCTCGACGGGGCGGTATGCGTATTCTGCGCGGTCGGCGGCGTCCAGCCGCAGTCCGAGACGGTGTGGCGCCAGGCCGACCGCTACAACGTGCCGAGGGTCGCGTTCGTGAACAAGATGGACCGCATGGGCGCGGATTTCGCGCGCGTCGTCGGCGAGCTGCGCGGCAAGCTGAAGGCGAACGCGTGCGCGATCGAGCTGCCGATAGGCCGCGAGGAGTCGTTTCGCGGCGTCGTCGATCTCGTGAGGATGAAGGCGCTCGTCTGGGACGGCGACGGGGAGTCGCAGGGGCGCGATTTCACGGAGTGCGACGTGCCGCCGGAACTGAAGGATGACGCCGAGCTCGCCCGCGCCGAACTGGTCGAGGCGGTGGCCGATCTCGACGAGGGCGTGATGGAGGCGTATCTTGAGAAGGGCGATCTCGACGCCGGCGAGCTGGCCGGCGCGATCAGGCGCATCGTCATCGCCGGGAAGTTCGTGCCGGTGCTGTGCGGAAGCTCCTTCAAGAACAAGGGCGTGCAGCCGCTTCTGGACGCGATCTGCGCATATCTGCCGGCACCGACGGACCGTCCGCCGGTGGCGGCTACCGACCTAAAGAGCGGCGAGCCGGTCGCGCGCAGGCAGGACGACGCCGAACAGCTCACATCGCTCGTGTTCAAGATCGCGTCCGATCCGTTCGTCGGGAGGCTGTTTTTCGTGAGGGTGTACGGCGGGGTGCTCAAGAAGGGCGCGAACGTGTTCAATCCACGCACCCGCAAGCGCGAGCGGATCATGAAGATCGTGCGGCTTTTCGCCGACGCGCGCACCGAAGTGGAAGAGCTGCGCGCCGGCGACATCGGCGCGGTGGTCGGGCTCAAGGAGACGACGACCGGCGATACGCTGTGCGCCGAGGCGAAGCCGGTCTATCTTGAGCGCATTACCGCTCCGCAGCCGGTCATGTTCATGGCCATAGAGCCGAAGTCGAGCGCAGACAAGGACAAGCTGGTGGATTCGATGGCGGCGCTGGCGGCGGAAGATCCGACATGCCAGTTCCGCGAAGACGAAGAGACGGGCCAGACGATTCTTTCGGGAATGGGCGAGCTGCATCTCGAAATTCTCGTCGACCGCCTGAAGCGCGAGTTCAAGTGCGCGGCCAACGTCGGCAAGCCCATGGTCAGCTATCTCGAGACGGTAACCGCGCCGGCGTCGGCCGATTTTTCGTTCGACCGCGAACTCGGCGGCAAGCGTCACGCGGTCTCGCTGAAGATCGAGATAAAGCCGCTCGCCCGCGGCGAGGGGCGCAAGGTTTCGCTTTCGCGCGAGTTCCTGAACGCGGTGCCCGAGAAGAATCTGCAGAACTGCGTCGAACAGGGTCTGGAGGACGGGATCGCGACCGGTGTGCTCGCGCGCTACCCGATGACGGATATCGAGGCGCGGTGCGTTTCGGCGACGCTGGTCGATCCCGAAGTGTCCGACGACGTGGCGTTTCGCTCGGCGGCGATGATGGGCTTTCGCGAGGCGGCGGAAAAGGCGTCGCCGGAGTTTCTCGAACCGATCATGAAGCTGGAGATAACGACCCCGCCGGAATCGGTCGGCGAGATACTCGGCGATCTCAACGGACGGCGCGGAACCGTGCTTGACATGGATATGCGCGGCGATCTTCAGGTCGTGCACGCGAGGGTTCCGCTGGCGAAGATGTTCGGCTACGCGACCGCCATCCGCTCGCTCACCAAGGGGCGCGCCTCCTATTCGATGGAGACCGACCAGTTCGAAATCGCACCGAAAAACGTAAGAGAGGAGATATTGGGAAGATGAAGCGCAAAAACATGGTGATCGCCCAGTCGGGCGGCCCTTCGATGGTGATCAACCAGTCGCTCGCCGGAGCGGTTCTCGAGGCGCGCAAGTCGCCGAAGATCGGGAAGATACTCGGGGCGAGGCACGGCATTCTCGGCATTCTCGGCGGCGAATACGTCGACCTCAGGAAGCCGTCGGCGAAAAAACTCGCCGCGATCGCCGAAACGCCGTCTTCGGCGCTCGGCAGCTGCCGCAAAAAGCCGGACGCCGCCGATTGCCGCGCGATCTTCGAGAAGTTCCGCGAGCTCGACGTCGGATATTTCTTCTACATCGGCGGCAACGATTCCGCCGATGCGGCCAGAATCGTGGCCGAAGAGGCGGAGAAGGAGGGCTATCCGCTCGTCGTCTACCACATCCCGAAGACGATCGACAACGATCTGAGGAGCTGCGACCATACTCCCGGCTTCGGCTCTGCGGCGCGTTTCGTCGCGAGCGCGATCAAGGGCGACGATCTCGACAACCGTGCGCTCGGCGGCGTAAAGATCGACATAATCATGGGACGCGACGCCGGCTTTCTGACCGCGGCGAGCGCGCTGGCCAGAGACCGGGCCGACGACGGTCCGCATCTCGTCTATCTTCCGGAAGTGCCGTTTTCGCTCGACAGGTTCGTCAAGGACGTCAAGGCGGCGATGAAGAAGTTCGGACGCTGCGTGGTCGCGGTTTCGGAGGGGATACGCGACAAAGACGGCACCCCGGTCGCCGCCCGGTTCGCCGCGGGCGAGAAGGATTCGCACGGCAATCTGCAGCTTTCCGGCACGGGCGCGCTCGGCGATTTCCTCGCCTCGCACCTCAAGGCGAAGGCGGGCGTCAAACGCGTGAGGGCCGACACGTTCGGCTATCTGCAGCGTTCGTTCCCGGGCGTCGCGTCGAAAGTCGACCAGGACGAAGCGTTCGCGGCCGGCCAGACGGCGGTAAGGGCGGCGCTGGAAGGGAAGCTTTCGAAGGGCACGGTCGCCATCCTGCGCGCGAAAGGCAGGAAATACCAGGCGGCTTTCGCGCCGCGTCCGATCGCCGAGGCCGCGAAATTCACCCGCAGCGTGCCGAAAGAATTCATCGCGAAGAACGGACACGACGTCACCGCGGCGTTCGTCGAATACGCCAGGCCCATCGTCGGGGCGCTGCCGAAGTGCGAGATATTCTGACCGAAAGACCTCAGAAAGGAACCGGCATATGAAGAACAAGCAGGCAGCCGTCTGGATCGCCGCGCTGGCCGCGGGCGGGATTCTCGGTTCGCTCGGAATCGGCGCGCTCGACGGATTCATGGATTTCGTCGCCGCCGCGTACACGCGCTGTTTCCAGTTCGTGGCGGTTCCGACGGTGGCGCTCGCGATCCTTACCGCAATGGCGTCGCTCGGCGACGGCAACGCGATGGGCAAGGTGTTCGGAACGACGCTGTGCTTCACCGTCGTCACCTCGTTCGTGGCCGCGCTGGCAGGCCTTGGCATCTACCTTCTGGTCTCTCCGGGCACGATTTCGCCTGAAGCGCTGGGCGAGGTCACCGACGCTGCGGCGGCGAAGGTGAATTCGCTCGCGGCGGCGCCGGATACCGTCTACGGGCACATCCTCAACGCGATACCGAACAATCTCGTAAACCCGTTCCTGACCGGCAACGTGCTGCCGATCGTGCTT
>JAGDAE010000139.1 GCA_017959645.1 Kiritimatiellia bacterium | reverse complement strand
CGTCGGCGGCACATTTGTCCAAAATCGCCTTCCAGCCGTCGAGATCGAGCTCGTTTTCCGCGAGAGAAGGATATTCGTGCCAGAGGCAATAGCAACAGGGACAGCGAAAGTTGCACTTCACCGTAAGCTCGAGCGTCATCCGACGCGGATACTTCAATCGGCGTCCTCTCGCCTGGTCATCTTCCCCATGACGACGACCGGCGGGAATTCCTCCCTGACGGCGTTCGTCTCCGGCCGCCGGCCCGAGGTCTCGCACGCCCCGGCCGGAGTCTGTCCGGATATGTCCGCCGGATAGCTGCCCATAGTGTTCGCGGGCGAATGGCGCTCTCCGCATCCGGCGACGGCGGCCAGCCCCGCGAGCAGCCCCCCGAGCGCGGTTCCGGCCGCCAGCGCCTTGCGTATCGCCTTCTGCCGTTCGGCGTTCCTCTTGGAAAGTTTCATCTGTCCCCCTCCTTTTTTCAGCGCACTATAATCACCAGCGCCGAAGTTTCTTCGCGCGCCGTCTCCGAAATGAAGACCGTATCCGACCATTGCCCGTCGGCGAAGCGCAAGCGCAGATATCTAGCGTCTGCGCCGACTCCCGCCACCGAAATATCAATGCGGACGTCGTTCTCGCCGGCAACCGCAACCGGTCCGCCGTATTCCCAGGCATCCTCGTCAATCCCGCCGTAACCGGCGCCCCAGTACGCCTGCACGACGCCGGGAGCCGGGCTTGCCAGCTCGACAGTCGCCTTTACGCGCGAAAGCGTGCGGACGGCATTCACGACTCTGACCTGCGACAACACCGCTCCTGCGGTGAACGCGCCGTAGGCGCTGTTGGCGTAGAAGCTGCGCGTAACGCTGTCGTAAAGGCCTACCGCGCCATCGGAGTTTCTGATCGCCGGCGCGAAATCGCGGTAGACCGTGCCGGTGGTGTTGGACATCACACAATGGTGCAGTTTGAAATATCCGCCGTACTGCGAGCGGTCGAGGGCGACGTTGTCGCCGGTCCAGAACAGATAGACATTGTAGGCGGACACGTTCCCGCCGCTCTGCGACACCGGAACCCACGTCCCGTTCACGTAATATCCGTTCCAAAGCCCGGTCAGCATGGTTCTTTCGCCCGGCTGCCACGTCTGCGTGCCGGCCGGGGTGACCACCCAGCTGCCGCCGACGTTGAAGTTTATGCCGTTCGCGAACATCATGAAATAGCCGTTCCCCGCCCACGCGCAGCCAAATATGGCGTTCTGGGCGAGATGCGCAGAATCGTCGGCCGGAGCCGTAACTTCGACCTCGGTCACCAGATCGTCGGTGTAGCCTACGCCGGTGTCGATCTGCTGAAGTCCGTGCCCCTCGATGTAGTCCAGCATGCTGTATTCACCGCCCGCCGCATTGGATTCCGCCGCCGTCGAGAAGCGGTACGGGACGCGCGCCGGGTACCTCGCCGTGGCGCCGGAGGCGTCCGTCGCCTCGAAATACACATCGTAGAGCGTGCCCGGACGCAGTCCGCCGAGCGTGGCGGAGGCGTACCCTGGCTGCGAAAGCGTCGCGATTTTTTCGCGATACGAGAAATCGTCGTGTGAATAGATGGCGAAGACCTCCGCCGGCGTTTCGCCGGGCGACTGCAACGCGACTGAGAAACCGGCCGAAGTCTCTCCGGCGCCGGCGAAGCCGACGTAATCAAGGTCAAGTCCGCCGTCTCCGAACGTCAGCGTTTCGTCGGCCGCGAACACCCCGGTGCCGGAGGTATTGCCGAAAAACCCTCCGGTGACAACGTCGTAGAGACCGATCGCCCCGTCGACGACGCGCTTTACGGGACGGAAGTCGCGCAGCAGCACCCCCGCCGTCGAATTGGATATCACAGCATGATGGAGTATGAAATACCCACCGAGCGTGTCGCGCGAGAGCGTATAGGCGTTACCTACCCAGAAAAGCCGTATCTGGTTGGCGTTGTTGCGCCCGTTTCCGACCGCGATCCATTCTCCGCCGTTGACCCTGAACCTGTCCGGGGCGGCGGCTATCGTCACGCGTTCGCCGTACCTCCACGTGGCCGGGCCCTGCGGAACGTCGGCATAGTCGTTGTCGGCGTTGAAGCGTATCGCGCCCTGATAGAACATCATGAAATATCCCGACTGGTCCCACGACGAACCGAAAATCGCGCTCTGGTCGTTTATCGAGCTTGCGTTGTTCGGGGTTATCTCGACTTCGGTAACGATTCCGTCGCCGTACATGACGCCAGTGTCGATCTGTTCGAAATGGTCGGACTGTATGCCGTCGATCATTTCGTAGATTCCGTAGCGCCTGGGCAGGGTTTCGACGATCTCGCCCGAATAGTCCGCCGGCACCGCATAGCGAATTATCACGATTCCGGAGCCGCCCGCACCGCCGTTCTGGTCGCTGCCCGCGCCCCATCCTCCTCCTCCGCCGCCGGAGCCGGTGCCGGACAGCGCGTCCTCGCCTACGCCCCCGCCGCAGGCTCCGCCCGAGCCGCCGGTTCCGCCCGCGAACGTGTAGTTGACCGGTCCTCCGCCGGAATAGCCGGCGTTCGAGCCGCCGGCGCCGCCCGCGCCGTACACGGCGTCGGCTCCGGTTATCGCGCAGGTTATGCCGTCGCCGCCGTTTCCGG
>JAGDAE010000138.1 GCA_017959645.1 Kiritimatiellia bacterium | reverse complement strand
TTGCCGGTGGCCATAGAGGAGTTGTCATACCCGTTCCCATTCCGAACACGGAAGTCAAGGGCTCCATCGCCGAGGGTAGTGCGGGACTCGCCCGTGCGAGAGTAGGACGCTGCCGGCTTTTTTGCATACTTGCACCGACATCCGGAATTATGATACAATGGACGTCACCATGAGAAAAATGCCGTCAACCTGGTTTGCGTCGCTTGCAGCGTTCGCGTTTTCCGTCCTGTCCGCGTCCGGAGAATTCCTGGAGAGCCGCGGTATCGTCTACCGCGACGGGGCCGAGAGGTGCAGTCTCGACATCCGCGTTCCCGCCGGGAGGAGCGGTTTCGCGACCTACGTGTTTTTCCACGGCGGCGGGCTTGCCGCCGGCGAGCGGTGCTATCCGTACTGGCCAGAAGGCGACGAGTCGCTGGCGCAGGTGGCGGCCGGCTACCGTTTTCTGCAGGAGGCTTCCGCCGAGGACGTGATCGACGACGCGGCGCTTGCGGTAAGCTGGGTTCTCGAGCATATCGCGGAATACGGCGGCGACCCATCGAAGGTGTTCGTAGGCGGGCATTCGGCCGGCGGGTATCTGGCGTGCATGGTCGGCATGGACGCCGGCTGGCTCGGGAGGCACGGGCATTCGCCGTCGGAGTTGAGGGGGCTTATTCCGGTTTCGGGGCAGGTAACCGCGCATTTCAACGTCCGCCAGTTTTCTGGCGACACCGACAACCGGTTTCTCCCGAAACTCGGCGATCTCGCGCCGATGAATTTCGTCGACCGCGAATTCGCGCCCGTGTGCTCGATCTGCGGCGACCGCAGGATCGAAGTTCCTTGCAGGGTCGAGGAGAACGAGTTTATGATATCGTCGATACGCAATTGCAACGAGAATCGCCGGCTCGACGAATTCCACGAATGCCCCGGACGTGACCATGGAAGCGTCGCGCTGGACGCGCCGGACATTTCCCGCGCGTTCGTGCGAAAGGTCCTCGGCGAGCCGGTTCTCGATTCCGCCTTCTGGAAGGAGATTCCGGCGATGTGGGAGGCGCCAGGCTTCGTCAGGTGCCCGTCGTTCGACCGGGGATCGGCAAAGGCGGTCGCGATCGACGGGGAGCCGTTGCACGGCAGATCGACGCGGTTTTTCGCCTTCTATGCGATTCCAGAAGGCGCGTCGGCGGAGAACCGGGTTCCCGGAATCGTTCTCGTGCACGGCGGCGGAGGGACGGCCTTCGCCGATTGGGCGGAGACTTGGGCGGCACGGGGGTATGCGGCGATAGCGATGGACAACTGCGGAGGAATTCCTTTGCAGGCGGAAGGGTTCGGCGACTGGATGCGCCATCCGATGTCCGGTCCTGAGGGATGGGATGCCGGTTTCGCTACGACCGGCGAACCGCTCCGCGACCAGTGGACGTATCATGCGGTATCGGCGGTTGTCCGCTCGCATTCGTTCCTGCGTTCGCTCGACTGCGTGGATGTATCGCGGATCGGGGTCACCGGGATTTCGTGGGGCGGCTATCTGGTATCGTGCGTCGCGGGAATCGACGACCGCTTTCTGTTTGCGGCGCCTGTATACGGCTGCGGACATCTTCTCGAGCATTCGGCTTGGAGCAAGCAGCTCGCAGGGCTCGGAAGTGCCGGCGAGCGGTGGGACGAGTTGTGGGATCCGCGCAACTATCTCCAGGCGGCAGGGATGCCGGTACTCTGGTGCACCGGCTCGAACGATTTCGCATACCCGCTCGATTCGCTGCAGAAGAGTTACAGCCAGCTGCCGCAGGCGCCGTGGCTTTCGATAAAGATCCGCATGCTCCACGGCCACCCGCCGGCCGGCGATCCGCCGGAAATAACGGCGTTCGCCGACCATTGGGCGTTCGGCCGGCCGATGCTGCCGAAAATAGAGGCCGGTTTCGAGAACGGAACGCTTTCCGTCAGCTGGGAACCGTATGGACGCGAGATTGTCAAGGCGGAGCTGATCAGCACCGATTCGGACGACGACAATTGGGAGGAACGCCCATTCGTATCCGCCGGGCTCGATTTCCACGGCAATTCGCTCGAAACCGAGCCGCCGCCGGAGGCGGTTCTGTTCTGGGTGAATCTCACCGATTCGCAGGGGCTGGTATCGTCCTCGCGCCATTTCTGCCGCTGAAAGGGGTGACCTGAATGAAAAGAACTCTGTCTGCGCTGCTGTTTTCGTCGGTCGCGCTTCTGGCGTCCGCCAACGAATTCGATGCCGTCGTCTGCCGCGGGGCGACGCGCTCGCCAGATCCTGTCGGCTATGCGGCCGGAGAGCCCATCGTATTCGAGCTTTCGTTCGAGAATGCGCCGGATTCGCTTTTCGACGGCTCCTGCCGTCTCGACTGGAAGCGGCAGGGCGACGACGGGCAGACCACGACCGGTTCGCTGGCGATAGAGAACCGCGAACCGCTCGAGATCGCGACTTCGCTCGACCGCCCCGGGTTCGTTTTCGTGACCGCCGACGTCGTCAGGGCCGCAGACGGAACGCCGGTGCTCCGCGACGTCCTCGCGCAGGGGGCGCAGGAGTGGGAAGGTCTCGGCAGGGAGCTGCATTTTGCGCTTGGGGCCGGCGTGGAAACCGGAAAGATCGCGCCGGCAATCGAGGAGCCGGAGGATTTCGACGAATTCTGGGCGAGGCAGAAGGCGAGACTTGCCGCCGTCCCGGTGCGCGCGGAGGAAATACCGATGGATTTCGGCGACGGCGGTTTCGATTTTCTGAGAGTCAAAGTCGACTGTGCCGGGCCGCGTCCGGTTTTCGGGGTTCTCGCGATTCCGGCGAATGCGGAGCCGAAGTCGCTCAAAGCGGTCGTCGAGGTGCACGGATACGGGGTGTTCCGTCAGGGCCGCCCGTGGAGCGCGCAGCCGGGGAGGATGGTTTTTTCGATCAACGCGCACGGGGTCGATCCGCTTTGCGACGATGCCGCCTACGCAGAGTTCGAGGACGGGATACGCACTCCGAAATGGACTTATGCGTTTTCTCCCCACCAGAACGAATATCCCGAGGGATGCTACTTCAACGGCATGGCGCTGCGGGTAATGCGCGCGTTCGACTACGTCCGCACGCGTCCTGAATGGAACGGCGCCGATCTCGAGGTCGAGGGCGGCAGCCAGGGCGGAGCGCAGTCGCTTTGGGCGGCGGGGCTGGTGGACGGGCTTACCGCAGCGCGTCCGGAGGTGCCGTGGATGTGCGATGTGAACGCTCCGGCGGCCGGCAGGTTCTGCTCGCCCTGGCGGCTGGGATACGCGCCCGGCCTCGCCTACTACGACGCGATTTTCCACGCCCGCCGCGCCAAATGTTTCGTGGACGTCAAGCGCGCCGGCCTGGGCGACGACGTGTGCGTCCCTTCTGGAATCGCGGCGATGTTCAACAATCTTCCGGAAGGCTGCCGGCGCATCCTCTGGATACAGGGAGCCAGGCACGGATACGTCCCTCCGCCGCCCGGGCAGGAAACCGAACTGCGGTGAAACCGTTGCGGCCGCATTGACGCGAACCGCGCCATTTGCTACAATTACGAACCATGGACAATATTGAACTTTCGAACGGATGCAAAATGCCGGCGATCGGCTACGGGACGTGGCAGACGGGCGACGGCGAGGCCGCCCGGTGCGTACGCTCGGCGGTCGAGGCCGGCTACCGCCACATCGACACCGCCTATGGCTACATGAACGAGCGCGGAGTCGGCGAGGGCATACGGACTTGCGGGATCGCGCGCGAGGAGCTGTTCGTAGCGACCAAGCACTGGATAACCGGCCGGGGATACGAAAAGACTCTCGCGCAGGCGGACGAAAGCCTGCGCAACCTCGGTCTGGACTACATCGACCTCTATCTGGTGCACTGGCCGGCGGTCGCGAAAACCTTCGACGACTGGCGCAGAATCAATGCGGATACCTGGTCGGCTTTCGAGAAGCTCTATCACGACGGCAAGGTACGCGCGATCGGGGTCTCGAATTACCTGCCTTCGCACATCGAGGCGCTGCGCGAGGATTGCGAGATACCGCCGATGGTAGACCAGATAGAGTTCCATCCCGGCTACTGGCACCGCGAGACGGTCGAGTGGTGCAAAAAGAATTCGATTGCCGTCGAGGGCTGGAGTCCGCTTGGCTGCGGAAAGGTTCTCTCGTCGCCGCTGATCGGCGAAATCGCGGCGAAATATGGCCGCACCCCCGCGCAAATATGCATTCGCTACGCGATCGGGCACGGGGTCGTTCCGCTGCCGAAGTCGACCCGCCCCGACCGCATCGCCGACAACCTTCGCGTATTCGATTTTTCGCTTGCGGCCGAAGACGCCGCGGCGCTCGATTCGATGCCGCAGCTCGGGTACAGCGGTTTCTTCCCCGAAGACGCCCCGGCCGACGAACTGGTCAGACAGATGGAGAAGTAAGCCGTGAAACGCGCCATTTTGACGTTCGCCGCGCTGTCGGCAGTCTTGTTCGCGGGTTGCCGTTCGGTTCCGATAACCGGCAGAAACCAGCTGCTGCTGACCTCCAACGCGTACGAGCAGGAGCTCGGGCTTTCGTCCTACCGCGAATCCACCGCCGCCAACCGTCCGACCTCCGACACGCGCCAGCAGAACGTGCTGAAACGCATCGGCACGGCGATAGCCTCGGTCGCGCCGGAAAACGATTTCCAGTGGGAGTTCCAGGTTCTCGAATCTCCGGAAGTGAACGCGTTCTGCCTGCCCGGCGGCAAAGTCGCGGTATATACCGGGATAATGCCGAAGTTCGCCAACGAAGCCGAGATGGCGTGCGTGGTCGCGCACGAGATCGGGCACGCGATCGCCAGGCACGGCGGCGAACGGATGTCGTGGGGATGCGTCGATTCCATCTGTTCGCTCGGCGTCTCCGCCTGGCTGGGCGGTACCGCAGCCGAAATCTACGGCATCGGCTCCCAGTACGGGGTCATACTGCCGTTCAGCCGCAAGCACGAGAACGAAGCCGATCTCATCGGACTCTACCTCATGGCCAAGGCGGGATACGAACCGCAGGCGGCGGTGGATTTCTGGTCGCGTTTCGGCGGCGGCGACTCATCCCCGCTCGGAGCATTCGCCTCGACCCATCCGAGCGACGAGGAGCGGGTGGCCAACATGACAGCCCACCAGGACGAGGCGCGCGGATACTACGCCCAGGCGGCGACGAAGCGCGGATACGGTGTAAAGTTCGCCAACGGCATACCGCAGGAATAGCGGCGCTGCGCAAAAATGATGTTAGCCGTCCACACGGGCGGAGAAATATGATATAATACGATATATGAAAATCTCATTAATAGCCGACATCAAGGGGGTGCTCGTCGGATACCGGTTCGACGAAGGGACCGAAATCACGATCGGGCGCGAAATCGGGAACGCGATAAATCCGCTTTCCGACGGACTTTCCCGCAGACACGCGAAAATCTTTTTCAAAGACGGCGACTGGCATGTCGAAGATCTCGGCAGCACCAATGGTTCGCTGAAGAATGGCGAGAAGATATCCGGAGCGGTGAAAATCGCGAACGGCGACCGTCTGCGGTTCGGGCTCGTTGACGTATCGGTTCGCCTGGAGGAGCTGGCTGACGCCGAAGCCGCACCCAAAGCCGTGCAGCCAGTTGCGGAGGTTCCTCCGGTCGCGGATCTGCCGCCGGTCGCCGATTTGCCTCCCGTCGCGGATCTGCCGCCCGTGGAAGATCTGCCGGCAGCCGGCAGCCAGCCCACGACGCCGCTCAAACCGGCCGCGGTCAAAAAGCCAATCGTCCCGATGAAACCGGTCATCCGCAAGCCGCTCGCCGGCGGATTGCGTCCGGGGCTGAAATTGCCGCCCAAACCCGGCATGAAGACCGGGTTGAAGCTGCCGAACAAGTGATTTGAAACAAGGAGAGACAGACATGAGAATTCCGATTTTCGCCGTTGCCGCGCTTTTGGCTGTCGCCGGTTGCCGCACCATGCCGCTCGCGTACGATCCGGCCGACCCCGTCGTCGGCAACTGGGGGCTCAAGTTCGACTATCCCGACATGAACGCCGGCCATATCATCATTTCGCGCGGCGCCGACGGTGCGGCGAAGGGTCTGTGCCTGTGGCGCTGGGGTTCGCCGGTCGAGATGGATTCCGTCTCGATAGACGGGAACCGGTTCGCGATCGAGCATCCGTGGGGCTGGCGCATCGAGGGCGCGGTCAACGGCTGCCGCCTCGCTGCGGTCGCGTACAAGAAGGATGACGGCGCGGTCGAGACGGCGATCGAGGGCTGGCGGAATCCTCCGGTATGTTGCATGGCATCCACGAAGGACGCGAAGTTCGGCGAACCAATAGACATGCTCGCGGACGGGCTCGACGGCTGGGTCGCGATGGATCCGAACGCGAAATTTGGCTGGTCGGTCAGGGAGGAGGACGGGGCGACCGTGCTTTCTAACTTTCTCGGCCTCAAGGAAGACGGTTCGTGGGCGGGCGGCGGATGCAATCTAGTGTCCAAACGCGCCGACTTCTTCGATTTCAATCTCGACTACGAGGTGCGGGTTCCGAAAGATTCCAACTCCGGCGTCTATCTGCGCGGGCGCTACGAGATACAGGTCATCGACAGCTACGGCAAGCCGGTCGACTGCCACAACATGGCGGCGTATTACGGCAGGGTGACCCCGTCCGTCGCCGCCGAGAAGCCGGCGGGCGAGTGGCAGCACGTCAACGTAACGCTCTACAAGCGCCATCTTACGGTCGTGCTCAACGGCGTCACGATAATCGACAACGCCCCGATCGCCGGTATCACCGGCGGCGCAATCGATGCGCACGAGGACGTGCCGGGACCGATCTATCTGCAGGGCGACCATTCCGACGCCGACTACCGGAATATGATTCTGCGCCCGGCCGTCAACTGATGCTCTCATGAAAATGGTTCTTTCCGCGGCAGCCGCTCTCGCAGCGCTTGCCGCTTTCGCTTTCGAAGACGAGCCGGACGAGCTCAACTGGAACACGCTGGGCGGGAGTTTTCCTGGTTTCCGGCATTTCGCCGCCTATTGCGAAAGCAATCCCGGTTTCAAGGAGCGGCTGCTGGCCGAAAAGCCGCTCGACAATCTCGACGGGCGGCTCGACACGGTGTGGATATCGGCCGAGGCGTTCGCGGACGCGAAGATAAGGCAGTGGGAAATCCGCGAGGAGCATGGCGAGACGTGTCTGGTCGGGCCGGGGGCGCACAACGGCAGCATGGTCAGGATCGGTGTGGAGATTCCAGAGTCCGGCTACTACCGGCCGTGGGTCCGCTACTGGCACGAGACGAACGCGGTCTCGGCGTTCGGCATGACGCTGACCGACGGGCGCGAGGCCGACAACCCCGACGCATCCTACACGCACGTCCAGGACGCGTACAGCTGGCTCTTCGACTGGGCCGAGCATGCGCGCAGGGGCGAGCCGATGCCGAACCACATGGACGAGCCGTCCGGCTTCGTCTGGGAGGCGGCGCCGACGGTGTGGATCGAAAAGGGACGCAAGGCGCTTTCTCTCAACTGCACCATAAGCGGCGGGCCTTTCGCCGCGCGGGTGGTCAACGCGGTCGTCTTCACGCGCGAACCACTGGCCGAGCCGGTCAGGCCGGAAGGCGACGGGCCTGTGTATGCCGGCAAATCGGCGCCGGCGCCTTCGACGCTCAAGTTCAAGGATCTCTGGGAGCGCCGTCCGGTCGTGGCCGACGGCAGCGACCGGTTGCGTCCGCTCTGGCGCGAATGGAAGAAGGCTTACATCGAGCATCTGACCGACACCAACGCCTTGGAGGGCGTCGAGGAGAAGCGCATGGCGAGGACGGTGTACTTCGACGAGGAGTGGAACATGATCGGCACCCCGCAGCAGGTGGCCGACGGCAAGAAGGCGTTCCGCGACGAGATCGCCGCGATCGAAAAGGCGATCGCCGAGGGCGGCAACGTCTACAAGGTCAAGTACGAATGCGAGACGTTCGAGAGCGATGTCAAGGGCGAGCACGGATGGAACGTCGAGGGCGGGTCCAACGCTTCCGGCGGGGCTATGCTCGGCTGCGGATACTGGAAGGGCGAATGCAACGCGCGCAAGGATTTCGGCGTGCCCAAAAGCGGAAAGTACAACGTCTGGCTGCGCTACGGGGAACTTCCGGGATACACGGCGAAATTCTATTTCATCGTCGAGGACAAGGCGGGCAACCGGCTCGGGGAGCTCGAACTGGGCAGCGACGTCGAGAAGAACCTTCGCGGCGGCGAACCGTGGGTCAAGCTGACGCTCGATCTCGAAGCGGGCGAGACCTACGTGCTGCGGCTTTTGAAGAACACCGGCGACAAGACGAGCCGCCATGTCGACACCGCTCTCGTGACCGACGATCTCGATTTCGTGCCTCAGGGGATCGAGACGATATTCCGTCCGATCGACAAGTCGCGCGCGGTGGCGATGTGGAGGGCCGATCCGTGGAAGGGCCATGCGATGCTGACTTCGCCGGATCCGAGCGACGGACTCGAAAAGGCGCGGCTCGAAATACGCGAAGGGAACGCCGAGACGATACTGCTTCTCGTCAGAAACAACACGTCCGCGACGATAGACGCGACGCCGAAGATCGAGGGCGACGCGCAGAATCTGCTGAACTGGAGGGTGCCGGCGTACACTCTGAGCGGGTTCGGATGGACGCCCCAGCCGCTTCTCAGGCGCGAGCAGTTCTTCGTCGCCCCTGACGAGACGGCCGGAATCTGGATCAACGTCGAGGGACTCAAGGGATTCTCGGACGAAAACATCTCGGTCTCGGTCGGCGACCAGACGTTTGAGATCGAGGTCGTGCGCAAAGAGCCGTATCCGGCGGACCTGCCGGTTCCGTACGTGTACGGGTGGTCGAGCCCGTACAACATGGTTTCCTGCTGGGAACTCTACAGGCGCCTGGGGATAAACTGCATCGGTGACATGCTGGTGCCGAAGTCCGAGGCGGACGAATACGGCATCAAGCTCACTCTCCACCTCAACGACGGCTGGATGGACGACAACCACATACAGTACGTGATCGACCGGTTCAAGAAGATGGGCTACGACTATCCGGACTGGACGTGGTCGTTCATGGACGAGCCTCCGAAGGAAGCGGTCTGGGACTGGGTGGAGATGGCCATGAAGATGAAGGAGTTCGATCCCGAGGTGAGGCTGTGGGTGAACCCCGGCGAGGCGGACAAGGAATCGCCCGGGTCGGTCATCGACATGCTGCCGTACGTGAGCAACTTCTGTCCGTACATGAACCATTTCGGGATGGCGCGCTATTTCCAGCCCTACGCCGACGAGCTTTCCGGCAACGGCGACAGCCATTTCGACATTTTCATGTACTATACGACCCCGTGCTTTGCCGAAAAGGCCCCCGGCGCGCCCAACGATCTGCTGGGGATGTGGGGGATGAGCATAGGGCTGAACCTCGACGGCTGGGCCTTTTTCGCGCTGCATTACGGTTTTCCGTACTCGAATTCGCTCTGGGACGAGATCAACAATTTCATCGGCGACCAGTGCGTGAACATCTACCCGGGCGCGAACCTCAGCGCGATTTCGACGCGAAACGCCGAGGCGATACGCGAGGCGGTCAGATATTGGCGTGAGGCCAAGCTCGCCCAACGGGAGCGGAAAGAATAGATGGCCGACGTCTCGAGAATACGGAAGTTCTCCGGCGCGGCGGATTACACGGCCAATTTCGTGGTCAAAGACGAGATCGACAGGTTCCTGCCTGGCGGCAGGCATTTCATCGACGAAAAAGAGATCGAACGCTGCATCGCCGAGATCGCCGGCAAGCCGGCCGACCCGGCGCTCGTGCGCGAGATAATCGCGAAGAGCGAATCGACGCGCGAGACGCTGAAACCCTCCGAAACGGCGGTGCTCATGGCCGCCGCCGGCGACCCGGCTCTGTTCGCCGAGATGAAGGCGGCAGCCTTGCGGGTCAAGAAGAGCGTGTACGACAACCGCATCGTCGTCTTCGCGCCGCTCTACATGTCGAATCTCTGCGTCAACGGTTGCCGGTACTGCGGGTTCCGCTCGGGAAACTCCGAGCAGAAACGCCGCGTCCTGACGATGGACGAGCTTCGCGAAGAGCTGGACATCCTCGCCGGGCGCATCGGCCACAAGCGGATCATCGCCGTCTACGGCGAACATCCTTCGACCTCGACCGAATACATCGCCGAAACGATCGAGACTTGCTATTCCCATCTCGTCCCCGCCCCGAACACCGGCGCGAAGGTCGGCATCAGGCGGGTGAACGTGAACGCGGCCCCGTTGCCGGTCGAGGACCTCAAGGTGCTGCGCTCGGTCGGCATCGGCACGTTTCAGGTCTTCCAGGAGACCTACAACCGCAGACTGTACGGGCAGATGCATCCGGCGTGGAGCGTCAAGGGAAACTACGACTGGCGCACGACGTGCTTCCACCGGTGTCTCGAAGCGGGCGTGGACGATGTCGGGTTCGGCGTCCTCTACGGCCTCTGCGACTGGCGCTACGAGCTTTTGGCGACGGTAATGCATGCGCGCGACCTCGAGCGCTGGTTCAACATCGGTCCGCACACGCTGTCGTTTCCGCGTCTCGAACCGGCGAGCGGGACGAAGGTGCCTGAGGAGAGCCCGTGGCTGATCGACGACGCGACGTTCGAGAAAATCGTCATCATCGCCCGGCTTTCGGTGCCGTATGCGGGAATCATAATCACGGCGCGGGAAAGCCCGGAAAGCCGCGACAAGCTCCTCGACGGCGGCATGACGCAGCTCGATTGCTCGTCGAACATCGCGATCAAGGGATACAGCGATTTCGAGTCGGAGGCGCACCAGGAGAAGGATCGCCAGCAGTTCATGCTCGGCGATAGCCGTTCGCTCGACGAGATGGTGCGCCACCTCGCTTCGCGTGGCACGATAACGAGTTTCTGCACGGCCGGCTACCGCTGCGGCCGAACGGGCGGATGCATCATGGATGCGCTCAAGACCGGGCGCGAGGGAAAGTTCTGCAAGATCAACGCGGTCTTGACTTTCCGCGAGTGGCTGGACGATTTCGCGTCGGACGAAACCAAGACCGCCGGCGAGAAGCTGATTGAAAGCGAGCTCGCCGGCATTCGCGAATGGCTGCCGAAGTTCTATCCGGCCGTGATGAAACAATACGAAGCGACATGCAGGGGCGAGAGGGACCTGTTTTTCTGACATGAACACCGAAAACCGATTCTTCACGAAAGTCGACTGGGCTGCGTTCTGGACCGCCACCGCGGCGACTTTCGCCGTCTACTTTTTCACCCTCGGTCCCTCGGTGGGCCTGGAGGATTCCGGCGAACTGGCGACGGCCGGCGCCCATCTCGGCGTTCCGCATCCGCCCGGGTATCCGTTCTGGACGCTTTGCAGTTGGTTTTTCTGCAAGCTTTTCTCGTGGGTTACCTACATGGGCCATCCGACGCCGGCGTGGGCGATAAGCTGCTGGTCGGCGGTGGCGGGGGCGCTTGCGGCCGGATGCACGGCGATGCTTATCTCCCGCTCGTCGGCGGATTTTCTCGGCGAAGACGGCGGGCGGGCCAACGCGGCGATCTCGTTCGGCGGCGGCGTGGGCGGCGCGCTTACCTTCGCGCTTTCGCCGGTCGAGTGGTCGCAGTCGACGATAGTCGAGATATATTCGCTGAACGCGCTCTTTCTGATGTGGGTCTTCCTGCTCTCGTACAGGTGGCTGCGAAAACCTTCGGACAAGATTCTGTGGACGACCGCGTTCGTCTTCGGCCTCGGCCTGACCAACTATCAGGTGCTACTTTTCGCGATCGTGCCGCTGGCGATAATAATTGCGCTCAAGAACATTGGCATGTTCCGCGACTTCTTCATCTACCTCGTTCCGGTCGCGCTTACCTGCCAGCTACTGCAGATCGGCCAGCTCATGCGCGCCGACGCGAACATGCAGGCGGACGTGATCAACAAGCATCTGCCGGTTTTGAAGACCGTGCAGTGTCCTTCGAGCGCCATGCTGGCGGTCTCGGTCGTACTGCTCGTCGCGTCGCTCGTCGCCGCGATCGTTCTCAAGCCGAAGAAGGGGCCGGACGTTGCGAAGAAGGTCGCGCTCGGGGGTGGAGGGTTCGCGGCCGCGCTGATGTTCCTCTGCGCGACCGTGTTCGCGGGCGAGAACGTCTGGAGCGGGGTCAGCGCCGACGTGGCGCCGCTTGTCGAGCCGAAGATGTACGTCTTTATCGCCTGCGCAATCGCCGCCAGCTGCGCGTTCGCGGTCGCGGCGGCCTTTTCGGGCGGCGAGGACGAGAAGGTCTGGAAGGGCGATGGGCTGAAGCTTCTCGCCGCGGCCGGCGTGTTTGCGCTCGTTGCGGTCGCCGTCGCCGCAAGCGTTCCCGAAGCGGGCGATCTCGGCTACAGGGGCGCGGCGTATCCGTGGTGGAAATCGAATCTGATCTTCTCGCTACTCGTTCTGCTTCTGCTCGGGCTCTGCCTGTATTCACCGAAGGCGCTCGCCTTCGCGATTCCCTGCGCCGGTCTCCACATCGCCGCCTTTCTGCTCCTTTCGCGCGGCGCGATGAACGGCCTTACCCATCCGTGCTCGTGGTGGTTCTGCTGGCCGATCGCGTGGAATTTCGTCTTGCTCGCGATGGCGTGGGCGACGCTGCCCAACGGGCGTTCGGTCGCCGGCGCGGCGTTTTTCGCGCAGCTGGGCGTAAGCTTCTACGTGTACATGCCGATTGTCTCCGATCTGCGCAACCCGCCGATGAACTGGGGCTACCCGCGAACCTGGGAAGGCTTCAAGCACGCGATCGAGCGCGGACAGTACGAGGCGATAACCTTCCACATGCCTACCTCGGACGGCATCGCCGGCTATTTCAGGGACGTGGCGCTTCAGTTCACCTCGGCCATAGCGCTCGTCGCCCTCGTCCCGTTCGCGCTGGGGCACAAGATCGTGAAGAAAGAGAACCGTCCGCTCTTCTGGAAGTGGATGGGCGCGGCGTTCAGCTGCTTCTTCCTGATGTCGGTCCTGCTTATCGGCCTGGCCAACGTCAAAGGCGACGTTCAGGACGGTTTCATCCAGAAGGTCAAGTTCATCTCTTCCCATGCCATGATCGCGATGTGGATCGGCTATGGGCTCGTTTTTCTCGCCGCGCTTATGAAGAAGTGGCTGCCCCCGGCCGCCCTCGCCGCTGCCGCGATCGCCGTCTGCGGAATCGTTCCGGTGGTGCAGAACTACGCCAACGACCGGCTTGTTTTCGAAATGGGCGGCGCGGAACAGAACGGCCACACCTTCGGCTGGCAGTTCGGTGCCTACCAGCTCGAGGGAGCGAACGCGATTCGCGAACAGCTCGTGGCGGACGAAGAGCCGCTGCCCGATCCGGACTGGCCGGAGCCGATGGAGAAAAGTGCGATCTTCTTCGGCGGAACCGATCCGGGCAGGTTCGTGCCGACCTACATGATCTATTCGGCCGATTTTCGCCCCGATGTCTATCTCATAACCCAGAACGCGCCCGCCGACGATACCTACATGTCGGTCGAACGCGACCTCTACGGAGACGAAATCTGGATTCCGGCGAAGGAAGACAGCGCCGAGGCGTTCAACATCTACGTCGACGAGGTCCAGCGCGGCGTAAGACAGGCGAACGGAGATCTGCAGATCATGAACGGACGCGTCCAGGTAACCGGCGCGCTGGGCGTAATGGAGATCAACGGCATCCTCACGAAGATGATGTTCGACCACGACCGCTACAACCATGCCTTCTATCTCGAAGAAAGCTACGTGATTCCATGGATGTATCCTTACCTCTCGCCGCACGGACTGATTATGAAGATCAACGCCGACGAGAAGCCGTACGATCCGCAGACGGCGGCCAAAGACCGCGATTTCTGGGACTGGTACACGCGCCGGCTGCTGAAAGATCCGATGTACCGGCGCGATTTCGCC
>JAGDAE010000137.1 GCA_017959645.1 Kiritimatiellia bacterium | reverse complement strand
GGTCGACAACGGCGGGACCTGGGAACACGTTCCGCTCGGGCTCAACGGAGCGGAGGACGACGGCAAGAGCGACGTCATCGACTATGCGCCGACGATCGTCAAGCATCGCGGAAAATACTACCTCGTCGGCAGCATGGGTCTTCTGCACGCCGGCGATTCTCCGACCGGGCCGTGGACAAAGCTCGGCAAGATGAAGATTCCATCCGGCGAGGCCGACGGGGTCGCGATCGCGCATTTCTGGGACCCGATGCTGTTCTCCGACGACGACGGGCGGCTATATCTCTACTGGGGGTGCACGGCGACGCAGGGAATATGGGGCGTCGAGCTGGACCCGGAAAACCCGCTCGAATACACCGGCGAGGCGAAGCATCTGATCGCGTTCGAGCCGGAGGAGTGTCCGTGGGAGAAGATGTACGGCTGGGATTTCGACAACAGCTGGATCGAAGGCCCGTGGATGGTCAAGATCGACGGCAGATACCATCTCACCTATTCGGCTGGAGGGGCCGATCCGCGCTACGCGATAAGCTCGGCGACCGGCGAGAGCGCGCTTGGTCCGTTCGAGAAGCAGAAGAACAACCCTGTGTATTTCTCGCGCGAAGGCGTGGTCACCGGGACCGGCCATGGCTCGATCGCCAAGGGGCCGGACGGAGAATACTGGGTGGCGGCCTGCGTGATGGTATGCCGCAACCACATGTTCGAACGGATGGTTTCTTTCGACAGGATCGGCTACGACAAAGAGAAACGCGAATTCGTCCCGACCAAGGCGACGGCGGTTCCGCAATACCTGCCGCAGACCGGCAGGCGCGGCGGCGCCTACGCTCCGCTGTCCGGCCGGACGCAGAAGGGGCGCGGCGCGATTTCGGACGGGGAGCTGAAATCTTCGTGGACGGCGAGGACGCTTCCGGCGACGGCAGACATCGTCTTCGGAAAGACGAAGACGTTCTGCGCGTTCCGTCTCGTCTGGCGCGACGTCGGGCTCGACGAGGCGCGCGGCGTCGCCAAAGGCCCGTACCGCTACCGCGTGTGGGCACGCTCCGGCGGAGAATGGACCGTTGTTTCCGACAACAGCGCCAACGATCGGGACATGTTCGTCGACTACCGCGAGATAGGGCCGGTTGAAGCGGACGCGGTGCGGCTCGAGATACTCGGCGGGCCGGAGGGGATATCGCCTGCGGTCGCGGAATTCACCCCGTTCGGCACAATCTCCGTGGCCTGCATCGGAGATTCGATAACCGAAGGGTATCTGCTCGAGCGCAAAGACCTCTTTTCGTATCCGGCGCAGCTGCAGACCATGCTCGGCGACGCGTACGAGGTCAGGAATTTCGGCAATCCCGGCAAGGGAGTGACGATGTATCCGTACATCGACACTTCCGAATATGCGGCGGCGAAGGAGTTCAGGCCTGATGTCGTGATCTGCAACCTCGGCGCCAACGACTGGATCGGACTCGACGAGGCGCGGTATGCCGACGAGTATCTAAAGATTCTCGAGCCGTTCAAGGGGGCGAGAATCATAATATGGACCCCGCTCGCCCCGATAACCCCGAAGCACGGTTGCTACGCTTCGCCGACGATCGCGAAAGTGGACGAGCTGAACCGCGAGGTCGCGTTAAGGGCCGGCGCGGAGACGATCGACATGTTTTCGCCGCTTGCCGGTCGCGAAGACGAGGCGATAATGGACTGCGACGGGGTGCATCCGAACGAAAAGGGATGCGAAATAATCGCCGGAGCGTGCTTCGAGAAGCTGACGGGTTTCGCGCATTGATTTTCAAGCTGAAATCGAGTTTCAAGCCGACGGGCGACCAGCCCGAGGCGATCGACGCCCTGCTGAAGGGGTTGGAGCGGGGCGACAGGCGGCTCGTTCTCAGAGGCGTCACCGGCAGCGGAAAGACGTTCACGATGGCGAATCTCATCGCCAGATGGAACCGTCCGACGCTGGTGCTTTCGCACAACAAGACGCTTGCCGCCCAGCTTTTCACCGAACTCAAGGGGTTCTTTCCGGAGAACGCGGTAGAGTATTTCATCTCGTACTACGACTACTACCAGCCCGAGGCGTACATTCCGCAGACCGACACGTACATAGAGAAAGACGCGTCGATAAACGAGGAGATCGAGCGCTACCGCCTCGCCGCGACCAATGCGCTTATCGCGCGCAGGGACGTCATAGTGGTCTCTTCCGTAAGCTGCATATACGGGCTCGGCGAAAGCGACGAATACCGCGATCTGGCGGTCAAGATAAAACGCGGAGACTCCGGCGAGCGGATGAGGGAGAATGTGATCGCGCGGCTCGTCGAGGCGCAATACGTCCGCAACGACTACGATTTCGCGCCCGGCGCGTTCAGGGTGCGCGGCGACATTCTCGACATATTCCCCGCATACGAGACGAAAGCGGTCAGGGTGGAGTTTTTCGGCGACGAGGTTGATTCGATCCGCGGGCTCGATCCGCTGACCGGCAAGACTTCCGCGCCGATGCCGGCGGTGGTCGTAACGCCGGCGAAGCAGTTCGTCATGGGCAAAGACCGTTTCGAGGCGGCGTTCGGGAGAATAAGGGCGGAGCTCGACGACCGGCTCAAGTATTTCGAGTCGAAGGGCAAGCTGCTCGAAGCTCAGCGGCTGAAGGAGCGCACCGAATACGACATCGAGATGATGCGCGAACTCGGTTACTGCAACGGAATCGAGAACTATTCGCGTCCCTTGACCGGACGCGCCCCCGGCAGCGCCCCGGAGTGCCTTCTCGACTATTTCCCGGAAGGATTTCTCACGATTATCGACGAAAGCCATGCGACGCTGCCGCAGCTGCGGGCGATGTACAACGGCGACAGGGCGCGCAAGGACAAACTGGTGGATTTCGGCTTCCGTCTGCCCAGCGCGCGCGACAACCGTCCGCTCAAATTCGACGAGTTCGTCGAAAAGACGGGGCAGATCGTCTATTGTTCGGCGACGCCGGGCGATTTCGAATATTCTGAGGCGCAGACGGTGGCCGAGCAGGTGATCCGTCCGACCGGGCTTCTCGATCCGCCCGTCGAGATACGTCCGCTCGAAAACCAGATCGATGATCTGATCGGCGAGATCGGCAAGACCGCCGCCGCTGGCGAGCGCGCATTCGTGACCACGCTCACAAAGCGCTCGGCCGAGGATCTGAGCGCCTACCTCCGCGAGGCGGGAATGCGCGTCGAGCATCTGCACAGCGACATCGACGCCATCGAACGCGTCGAGATTCTTTCGCGTGTGAGTAAAGGCGAGTTCGACGCGCTGGTCGGAATCAATCTTCTGCGCGAAGGCCTGGACGCGCCCGAGGTCGCGCTGGTGGCGATATTGGACGCGGACAAGGAGGGGTTTCTGCGTTCGACGACTTCGCTGGTGCAGACGGCCGGACGCTGCGCGCGCCACGAGCGCGGGAGGGTGATTCTATACGCCGACCACAAGACGGATGCCATCCGCGATCTCTTGCGGATAACGTCGGCGCATCGCGAAAAGCAGCAGGCGTGGAACAAGGCGAACGGAATCGTCCCCAAAACGGCGAAACGGGCGATCAACGATTCGGTGTATCTGTTCAAGGCTGCGAAGAAGACCGCTGCAGTCCTGCCCGAAAGCGGTTCGCTCGAGGAGATGATCGCCGAGATGACGGCCGACATGCTCAAGGCGGCGGACGCGCTCGAGTTCGAAAAGGCGGCGTATCTGCGGGACGAAATCGCCAAGCTCAAGAAAACCCCCGGGCGCCTGAAACGCAGACGGAAAAGCGGCGTTTCGTGACGAAAACTGCGCGGCCGTGTTCCGCAAATGCCGCCGAGTGCCGAATGCCACATTCAGGTCAGACCTGAATGTGGCATTCGCGGGGAATCCATGAAAATCTATGCGGGGTGAATTTGGCGGACACACGTTGCCGGGAATGTAATATTTGCATCTTACGAGGCGGAGAGGAGAAATCCGAAACGCGGCGCAGGATCATAGTCCGGAAAACGGGCAAGTAGCGCAAACTACGCGCGAACGCCTCGCCGGGCGTCTTTCAATGTAGCATCAAAACTACACGCTGTTCTAGCTAAAATACTACCACTATTTACTTTGGAAACGCCATGCAGGCGGAGATGCGCCCAGTTGGGCGCATTTTCTCTTTATGTATTCCTGTTGGCCTTTGGACGGGCATGAGAGAAAATGAGCTCTTTTTCGGGGGAGGTGGCTTCGCGATGCGGCGTTGTCTATTTAGACCATCGTGCGATTACGATATATGCGATTGCCAATTTTATTGGAGGAGATTTGCGAAGGGGGCGAATACTGATCGAGCGCGATTACGCATACAACCATAGATGTCTCGACACCAGATTTGTGTATGCGGTTTCTCATACCGGTTGTCGCCGGAGCAGTTTTAATAAGACGGCTTTTTCGGTTCTACGGAAAATAGCCGATGGAGTTTCGAATTTCAGTTGCCCTATTTCGCGCATGAAAGTGCGAAAGATGGAGATGGTCGCACAATCCATATTGCGGCCTTCGCAAAGAAATGCAGCATTGTCTGGCGTAAACGCTAAAGACGCGATTGACATGAAAAGCCGCGTGGCAAATTATCTCCGGTTTGTGTAAGTTGTCCCTGAAAGTCGTGTTCCATGAGATTTCGCTCGATCGAAATCGCATTCTGCGGTGGCGGTCTACCCGCGCCGGCGGCAAATATGATATAATACCCGTCATGGAATTCGAAAATACGATCGGGCTGGAGACGCATGTCCAGCTCAAGACAAAGACTAAGATGTTCTGTTCGTGCCTGCTGAAGACGGGGTGCGAGCCGAATACCAACATATGTCCGGTTTGCCTCGGATATCCCGGCGCGCTGCCTGCTATCAACAAGGAGGCGGTCAAGCTCACCGTCATGAGCGGGATGATGCTCGGGTGCGAGATCAACCGGCACGCGACGTTCGACCGCAAGAACTACTTTTATCCGGACATGGCGAAGGACTACCAGATTTCGCAGAATACGAACCCGCTTTGCATCGGGGGGGGCGTCACTATACAGACTCCGGGCGGGCCGAAGACGGTAAGGATAAACCACATACACCTCGAGGAGGATGCGGCGAAGATAAACCACTACGCGTCGTCGTCGGGCGTCGATTTCAACCGCGGCGGCACGCCGCTGATGGAGATAGTCTCGGAGCCGGACATCGCGAGCGCTGACGAGGCGATTGCGTATCTGACGGCGCTGAAGGAGATGTTGGTCTACGCCGGGGTGAGCGACTGCAATCTCGAAGAGGGGAACATGCGTTCCGACGTGAACATTTCGATAAGGCCCGCCGGGTCGGACAGGCTCGGCACGAAGGTGGAGATAAAGAACATGAACACCTTCAAGGGGATACACGCGGCGCTCGAGTACGAAGCGGCAAGACAGCGCCGGTGCGCGGCGAATTCGATACCGGTCGTCCAGGAGACGCGGCGCTGGGACGGCGAGGCGATGGAGACGTCGTCGATGCGTTCGAAGGAGAACGCCCACGACTACCGGTACTTCCCCGAGCCGGATCTGGTTCCGGTAGAACTTTCCGAGGACCAGCTCGAAGAGTGGCGCAAGCTACTACCGGAGAAGCCGGAGGCGCGGCGCGAGCGGATGAAGGCGCAGTACGGGATAACCGAATACGACGCCGACGTGCTTTCGCAGGAGAAGGAGCGCGCGGACTATTTCGAGAAGGCGGCCGCGAAGGCGGAGAATCCGAAGCTGCTGTGCAATTTTTTCATGTCCGACGTTATGAGCTGGTTCAACGCGAACGGGTTTGCGTCCGGAACCGAAGAGCCGCTCGCGGCCCTCTTCAACCTCTCGACGGGAGGAAAAATCAACGGCCCGACGCTGAAGGAGCTGCTCGGCGAAGTGCTGTCGGGCGAGATCGCGGATCCTGCGAAGACGGTCGAGGAGCGCGGGCTCGGGGCGGTCAGCGACACTGCGGCGCTCGAGGAATTCGTCGACCGGGCGATCGCGGCGAATCCCGGCCCGGTGCAGGATTTCAAGAACGGGAAGAAGGCGGCGGCGGGGTTCTTCGTCGGGCAGGTGATGAAGCTTTCGAAGGGCAAGGCGGACCCGAAGACGGTAGGAGGCATCGTCGCCAGAAAGCTGGCGGCGCTATGAGGCTGGCGGCGTTTGCGGCGATTTTCGCGCTTCTGGCCGGCTGCACGTCGTTCACGCCGCTGCAGTCGTCGCTATTCACCGACGAGGACGGCAACATTGTCGCCGTCGACTACGGGCGCGACATGAAGGAGCATGAATCGACCTTCGTCGCGCCGAACGGCAAGGAGATGACGATGCGTTCGCATCTCAAGGTCAAGGTAACGCTACCGGACGGCGATAGCTTTCTCGCGTGGGAGTGCATGAATCCGCTGCAGACGGGAACCATGTACCGCACCAACAACGGGGAGTGGATGTTCTATGCTAACGGCATAACCTGCGCGGTGTTTCTCAGGACTGAGGACAAGAGCGACTATCTCGAAGTGTACAACGGGGTGATCTGCCAGGGTCCGAAGAAAGGAGAGTTTTGAACGCGCTCGACAACATCAGCGTCGTGCTGGTCGGGACGCTCTACACCGGCAACGTCGGCTCGGCCTGCCGAGCGATGGCGAACATGGGGATACGCAATCTCCGCCTCGCCGCGCCGAATCTGCAGAACGGCTGGGACGAGGGCGAGCGGATGGCGGTGCACGCGACGGACGTGATGAACGCGCGCAAAGAGTTCGCGACGATGGAGGAGGCGGTCGCCGACTGCGTCGCGGTCGTCGGAACGACGGCGCGCGAGGGACTCTACCGGCAGCACGTGCGCGCGCCGAGGGATTGCGCCGCCGACATTCTCTCGATCGCCGAGACGGGTCCGGTCGCGCTGGTGTTCGGGCGCGAAGACAAGGGGCTTCTCAACGAAGAAATAGCGCAGTGCACCCATCTCATACGGATTCCGGTCGACGAAGGGTACACTTCGATAAATCTCGCGCAAGCGGTTCTCGTCACCTGCTACGAACTTTTCACCGCTTCGGGAAGATACCTGTCGCCTCGCGAGAAGGCGCCTCCGGCCCCGCAGGCGCAGAAGATGCAGCTCGTCAAAAACTGGGCGAACATGCTGGTCGAAATCGGTTTCATGAAGCCGGAGCAGTCCGACCATTTCATGCAGGGGTTCCACCGCGTGTTTTCGCGCGGAGTCGTCACCAAAGACGACGCCGCGCTTATGCTTGGGGTGGCTCGCCAGGCGGTGTGGGCGGCCAAAGGCGGCAGACGGGAGGTCTGAAATGGGCGTATTTACGGTTCTGGCGATCGCCTGGCTGTCGGCCGGGGAGAAGTATTCGATAACCAACGCGACGCCGGAGTTCATACGCCGCTTCACGCTCGACGCCGTTCCGCAACGCGCCGAAATGACGATTGCGAGCACCGGCTTCCACGAACTGTACGTCAACGGCGAAAAGGCCGGCTACGAGGTTCTGTGCCCGGTAACGTGCCAGCCGGACGTGCGCGTTTCGTCGGTCTGCCGGGACATAACGGCGCTTCTCAAGGCCGGCGAGAACGAAATCTCGGTTCTGACCGGGAACGGCACGTGGAGCGTGAACACCGAAGGCTGGGGCTTCGAAAACGCCGCATGGCATTCCGTCGCCTGGCGGATGGGACCGATGATCTTCGGCTCGCTGAAGCTGGACGGCGAAGTCGCGTTCGCGACGGATGAAAACTGGACGTGCCGCGATTCGCGCGTGACGTTCAGCCAGTGGAGATACGGTGAGCATTACGACGCCGCAAGGCCTGACGCCCCGGAACGGCCGGTCACGCCGCTGCTGTACGGTCCGCCGATGGAGATTTCGCCTGAGGATGCGCCGCCGTGCAGGGTGTTTGAACGCCATGAACCGGTGAAAACGTTGGTCCTCGCGGACGGTGCGACGCTTTACGAGTTTCCGCACAACGTTTCTGGCTGGTGCGAAATCAAAGTCTCCGGGGAGCGCGGAGCAAAGGTGACCATCGACTACGACGAATCGCTGGACGGGTCGGGCGGTCTCAAGGGCTACATCAACTGCTTCAATCTCTCCCGCGTCTACAAGAACCATCGTGACATCTACGTTCTCGCCGGCGGGGCGGACGAAACCTGGCATCCGCGTTTCGCCTACCATGGCTTCAAGTACGCTCTGGTTGCGATCGAGGGCAAAGCGGAGATCAAGTCGATCAGCCAGTGCTTCGTCCATTCCGGCATCGCGCGCACCGGGGCGATAGAGACCGACAGCGAACCTTTCGTCCGCTTTCAGGATGCGGCGGTTCGTAGCTGGTTTTCCAACTTCGTCGGCATCCCCACCGACTGCCCGCACCGCGAGCAGAACGGCTGGACCGGCGATGCGCAGCTGGCGGCGGAGACCGGGGTGTGGTGTTTCGATTCGGCGGAAGGCTACCGGCATTTTCTGCGGATGATGCTCGATTCTCAGTATCCGAACGGGGCGGTTCCGTGCGTGCTGCCGCATTCCGACTCTTTCGGTTTCGGCTGGGGTTCGGGTCCGGCGTGGGACGCGCTTCTTTTCGAGATTCCGCGCTGTCTGTACCGGTATCGCGGCGATCTCGAGACCGCGCGCGATGCGTATCCGGCGATGAAGCGCTACCTCGGGTTCATCGAGACCAAAGTCGGGAGGGACGGGCTGATCGGCTACGGGCTCGGCGATTGGTGTCCGGTCGACGAGAGCCACAAGCCCGACGTTCGCTTCACCGACACCGCGTATCTCTACTGGTTCAACCGGGAGGCGGCGAAATGGGCGGAGCTGTTCGGCGAGGAAGACGCCGCGGCGCGTTTCGAAAAGCGTGCCGGGGAAATCAAGTCGGCGTTCAACCGCGAGTTCTACCGCGGCGACGGTGTCTACGGCAACGGGCTGATGACCTGCCAGGCGGCGCCGCTCTATTTCAAGGGACTTTGCGTTGACGGCGAAGAGATGAAGGTCGCGGAGCGGCTCTGCGAAATCGTGCGTGCGGGCGGCCACAAGGTCGACTACGGGATACTCGGCGGCAAGTGGGTTCTGCGGGCGCTTTCGGATTTCGGTTTCGCCGGCGACGCGTGGAAGATTCTCGTCCAGAAGGAGTATCCCGGCTACCAGTTCTGGTTCGAGGGCGGCGAGGACACGCTTTGGGAAAACTGGGACGGAGGCTCGTCCCACAACCACGTGATGTACGCCGATCCGCTGGCGTGGGCGTTCGAATACGTTGCGGGAATCGTGCCGGCCGGTCCAGGATTCGAGAAAGTCGCTTTCCTCCCGGCGTTCGTCGATGGAGTCGGCAGGTTCTTCGCCAGCGTGGATACTCCGCGCGGAACGGTCAGGGCCGGATGGACCCGCGACGGAAACGGCGACGTGCGGTTCGAGTACGAAGTCCCCGAAGGAGTGGAGGTCGTTGCCGCGCCTTAGATACGTATGCAGGCGTCTGCTGATCGCGATACCGACGTTTCTCGGGATCACGGTCGTATGTTTCGCGCTGACGAGGTTTCTGCCGGGAGGTCCGGTCGAAATGCGGCTGATGCGCCTGAAGGGGATGTCGGCGCAAGGCGAGGCGGCCGGTTCCCGCGCCAATTCCGCGCAGGCGAGCGACGCGTACCGCAAGCAGCTCGAGGCGCAGTTCGGATTCGACAAGCCGCTGCTGCGGCAGTATTTCGACTGGCTGGTTTCCAACCGCATGGGGCTGTCGCTACCGAGCTATGACTATCCGGACAGGACGGCGTGGGAACTCATCCGCTCGCGCATACCGGTTTCGCTCTGGTTCGGCGTGACCTCGTTCGTGCTTACCTATCTCATCTGCATTCCGCTCGGAATCGCGAAAGCGGTGCGAAACCGCAGCGCGTTCGACGCCGCCTCGAGCGTGGTCGTGTTCGTGGCCTACGCGATACCCTCGTTCGCGCTGGCGCTGATGCTCAAAAGCGCCGGTATCTTCCCGTCGGGCGGCATCTCTGGTGACTTCGACGTTCCGCCGGCTTTCATGGAATTCTTCCTCGACCGCGCGTGGCATATGGTTCTTCCCTGCGTGTGCTACGTGGCGGGTTCGTTCGCGATGCTGACCATGCTGATGAAGAATTCGCTGCTCGACCAGATTTCGGCCGATTACGTGCGTACTGTCATCGCGAAGGGTGCGACCCGTCGCCGGGCGATCTGGTGCCATGCGTTGCGTAACGCGCTTATTCCGGTGGCGACGGGATTCGGTTCGGTGCTCGCCTTGATGTTCGCAGGTTCGATAATCATCGAGTCGATATTCGAGATTCCCGGCATGGGGCGGCTTTCGTGGGACGCTCTGGTCGGACGCGACTACGCCGTGTTTCTCGCGCTGCTCGCTCTCACCTCGGTCTTTCAGCTTGCTGGCAATCTCGTTTCGGACATCCTTTATACGGTAATCGATCCGCGAATCGATTTTGCGCGGAAATGAAACTTTCGCCGATAACCGTCCGTCGCCTCCGTTCTTTTCGCCGGAACCGCCGGGCATGGTGGTCTTTCATCGCATTCTCGGCGCTGACCGTCTTTTCGATGGCGGCGGACATCGTCTGCCCCTGCGATCCGCGGGCGGTCGTGGACACGGCCGAGCTGGAGCCGTACCGCGAGTGCAGAATCGAGCGCAGCTACGACTCCAAGGCGATACGCTATTCGATTCTAGACGACGGGACGGTCGTAGACTACGAAGGCCCGGCCGAATACGACGAATCCGGCTATGTGATCCGCCGCACTAGGCGCCCCGGCTACGCTCGCGTCTACATGGAGCCGAAGATTTCGGCCGCGGCCGTCGAGAGCAGGCTCGAGCCTGAAGAGGTGTCGTTTCCGTTCAGGCCGTGCCCCGGCCATCCGTTCGGGATCGACGCGGGCGGGCGGGACGTCTACGCACGGGTGGTGCACGGGCTGAGAATCGCGCTGCTGTTCGGGGTTTTGCTGACTCTGAGCGGGATGCTGATCGGGCTCGTCTTCGGTGCGATCGAGGGGTATTTCGGCGGCGTGGTCGACATCCTCTGCCAGCGCTTCACCGAAATCTGGAGCGCGATTCCGTTTCTCTACGTGATGATTTTCATCGGCTCTACGACCGGGCGGAGCTTCACGGTGCTGCTGATCTGCTACGCGATCTTCAACTGGATAACGGTAAGCTGCTACGCGCGGGCGGAATTCCTGCGTCTTCGCGGCGCGACTTTCGTGGACGCGGCGCGGGTCGAGGGCAAGGGGGCGCTCGCGATAATCTTCGGCGAGATTTTGCCCAACGCGCTCACGCCGCTCGTGACGCTTTTCCCGTTTCTGCTCATGGGCGCGATCGGGTCGCTCGCGGCGCTCGATTTTCTCGGTTTCGGGCTGCCGCCGATGACGCCGTCCTGCGGGGAACTGCTCCAGGAGGCGCAGGAACACCGCGGAGCATGGTGGCTCGTGGTATTCCCGTCGCTCGCTCTTTTCGCGGTCATGATGCTCGCCGTTCTCGTCGGAGAGGGGCTGCGTGATGCGTTCGATCCGCGCCGCGAATCCCGTCTCGTCGCCTGAACGCGCGGGGTTGACCGCCCGCGGCGAGTTATGATATAATACGCGCCGTTTTTCAGTCGAAAGGAACACAGAAACATGAAGATGACATGGCAGCCCTCGAAGATCAAGAGGAAAAGGAAGATCGGCTATCGCGCCCGCAAGGCGACGAAGGGCGGACGCAAGGTGCTCGCGGCCCGTCGCGCGAAGGGACGCAAGCGTCTGACCCAGGTTTGAGGGGATGACGGTGTCCACGCGGCTCCCCGGCGCGAAGTACAGGCGTATCTTCGACCGGGGGCGTTCCGTGCGGGGACGTCTCCTCGTGGCGTGGTATCTCAGCGACAAGGACGCCGACCGGCAGGCCGGCGTCGTCGTTTCAAAAAAGACCTTTCACGACGCTGTGGACCGCAACCGCGCGAAGCGTCTGATGCGCGAGGCGTTCAGGCTTGCGGTCAAGGACGGGGCGATGCCTGAGGCGACGGATTGGATTTTCGTCGCGAAGCGCGGTATCGCGGGCAAGAATGTGCGCGAGACGATGGAGGAGATTCTTTGGTGCGCAAGGCGCTCGTCGCGCTCGTGAGGGGGTATCAGATCGTGCTCTCTCCGCTGATGGGCGGCGCGTGCAGGTTCGAGCCGAGTTGCTCGAACTACATGATTGAAGCGCTGGATACCCACGGCGCGCTGAAGGGCGTCTTGCTGGGGATGTGGAGAATTTTGAGATGTCATCCGTTTGGGGCTAGTGGATACGATCCGGTGCCGCCGAAAGGAAAATGGAAGAACGAAAGATATGAATAAGACCGAAAAACTGGTTTGTCTTGCGCTTGGTGCGATTCTG
>JAGDAE010000015.1 GCA_017959645.1 Kiritimatiellia bacterium | reverse complement strand
TTCAGGGCGTGAACATCGGCATCGACCCCGACAACGCCGACGAGTACGTCGCGCTGTTCGGCGCCGACGGCGCGCTCAAAGCGACCGCGACGGTCGACGAATCGGACGCGCAGACGATCTCGTGCCGCTTCGCGGCCGCGCCGGAGCCGGGCGTCTATACGCTCGTCGTCAGCGCCCGCAACGGCAACCGCGTCTCGCTCGCGCCCGCCATCGGCCGGCTCAGGAACATCGTCATCAAGGCGGCGCAATAAAGGGAAAGGAGACAGGCCATGAAAACCAATATCGGCTACAAGCTCGCTCCCAACATGACCAAGACCGCCGGCAAGGCGCCGTACTTCGGCGTGGCGATCCCGGTCGGCTCGCTCGCCTACGACAACATTCTCTCGCGAATGGTCGAATCGGGCACGTTTCTCAACAAAGCGACCTGCCAGTGGATGCTGAGCGCGTTCTACGAATACGCGGCCGCCGCCATCGCCGGCGATACTGTCCGCGTGAATACGGGGACGGTTTCGCTCTATCCGGCGATTTCGGGGTCGTTCGATTCCGAAGACGGCGCGTTCGATCCCGGGCGCAACAAGCTCTACGTCGGCGCATCGCTGTCGAAGGGCGTGCGCGACGCTCTCGCGGAGCTTTCGCCCGTCTTCGGCGGCGAGGGCGGCGGCGACTCGAAGGTAGAGATATCCTCCGAGATAGATATCGACTCGCAACGGTGGTTCGTCATCGACGGCACGAAAGAGTTCCGCCTGGCGGGAATCGACCTCCATGTCCCCGACGGCGAGGACGAATCGCTTTCGCTCGTGGCGGCCGACGGCGTGACCAAGGTCTGCGACATAACCGTCGTTGCGACCGACGTAACCCAGCGGATCGTCTGCCGTCTGCCGGACGATGCGGCGATAGAGAAGGGCGAATATATCGTCCGTCTCGCGTCGCACGGCATCGATCCGACGGCGCGGCTGGCGGTGAGGACCGTGAATGTCGAGCTCGTCTCGCCGGTGGTTCCGCCGGCGGCGCGCATCGACGAGTTCTACGCCGGGTCGCTCGGCGACGGCAAGCTCCAGCCCGCCAACTTCGTCACGCTGAAGGGCGCGAGGCTCCGGGCCGACGAGAACAATCTGCCGTCGTTCTCTGGCGTCAAGAACGGCGAGAGCGTAACCGGTTCGTGGACTCTCGATCAGATCCAGGTCAACACCGACGGCGAACTCTCGCTCTCCTACATGACGAGTCCGATGTTCGCCTTCGATCCTGGCTCGGTCGTGACGATCGTCCACAAGGGAGTGTCGGCAGCCGCCGTGTACGATCCTTGATGACCGCAGGCGGTCGATGGCGCAACCGGCGGGCCGGCGACGGCCCGCCGGTTTTCCCACATTTCATCGGCGAAATTTGATATAATACACACCAATGCCTAAAGTATCTATCATAATTCCCGTCTGCAATGTCGAGAAGTATCTGCGGCAGTGTCTCGACTCGGTCGTGAACCAGACGCTGCGGGATATCGAGATCGTCTGTGTCGATGACGGCTCGACCGATTCGAGTCCGGCGATCCTCGCGGAATACGCGGCGAAAGACCCCCGGGTCAAGGTGGTTTCCCTTCCGAACTCCGGCACGGTGGTCGCGCGCAAGCGCGCGATTGCAGCCGCAACCGGCGAATGGTGCTTTTTCCTCGATCCGGACGATTGGATCGAGCCGGAGACATGCGAACGAATGCTTTCGTCCGCCGCCGCGTCCGGCGCCGACATCGTGCAGTGCGGGTTCGCAATCGAGGAAACGGCGCCTCGCACGGCCGCACTGCGTGCAAAGAGCGAAACATACTTCAACCGGCCGGCCGGCGTCTACGCTGGCGAGACGCTGCTCGCGAAAGTCTATGCGGAAAAAAAACTCGCCTGGAATCTGATTGGCCGCATGGCGCGCGCCGCGATCTGCAAACCGGCGTTCGCAGAGCAGGTCGACGCCTATTCGATCAATGAAACGGATGTCTATGCGACGTTCCACTTGATGCCGCGCGTCCGGTCGCTGGAGGTAGTCACGGATCGGTTTTACCACTACCGGTATGGCGTAGGCATATCGACCACTCCGCGACTCCAGCTCGGAAGCTTCGTGAGGACGATGGGGAAGCTCGACACCT
>JAGDAE010000136.1 GCA_017959645.1 Kiritimatiellia bacterium | reverse complement strand
TTGTGAATGAAAGCCATGGTCTTTTCGGATGCCTCCTCATCCAGCCACTTGATCACATCTTCCATCCTTCCGACCGGCACTCCGACCGCCTCGTACCGCAGCCATCGCATCTTCTCGTAGACATTGACATGGATGCCATACTCAGTAATCTTGCAGCTGTGGCGAACGAGCGCGTTGTTGTCGATGGCCTCCATACACTTCAGCTGCGTTCTCGCTTCGAGCGTCATGTACCTCTTCGACCGGCGCGGAAGACGCCGGTCGCTCGCGAATCTCAGGATCGTGACGGGCAAGAGCGATGCCGCTCCGGGCCGCCATTACGCGGACGGCGCGAAGAATCCCGACCGGCGCGAGAAACTCGTGATTAGGCGCTCGTACCGCAACATGGCCAGAACCATAGGCCACGCGTTCTGGACGTGCCGCAATGCGAAGACCAGGGCGGCGGAAGCCGGCGTCATGTGCGAGGAGGGGAGGGCGTTTCTGCGCGAGAACCGTCCGGCGGTAACCGTCTCCGGACACATCGGCTGCTGGGAGATACTCTCGCAACTGGCGTTTCTGGAGGGACACAGGATGATGTCCGTCGCCAAGGATATCGGCAGCGCGGGGATGACGCGGATGCTGATGAAGGCGAGGAGGTCGATCGGCCAGGAGATCGTGCACGCCGGCGGCGCGATGAAACCGTTGCTGCAGGGGATCAGAGACGGCAAATCGCTCGGGCTTCTGGTCGACCAGGCCGTGAAGCCGGGTCTTGGCGGAATGTGGGTCAGGTTCTTCGGCCGTCCGTATCCGGTATCGGCGGCTCCGGCGTTTTTCGCGGCGAAAGGGAACGCGCCGATCGCGGTCGCCTGGTCGCGTCCGCTCAAGGACGGCACCTGGCGCTGCGAGGTGGTGTCGACCTATCCGGCGCGGGAAGCCCGCGACATCTGGCGGACGACCCAGAACTGCATGCGCGATCTCGAACGCGTCATCAGGCGCCATCCTTCGTGCTGGGCGCTGAACTACAACGCCTTCCGGATCGCGCCGGGCGCGGAGGAGCTCGCGCAGCTCGAGAAGAGGGAGGCGGCGCAATGAAGACGATGCAGCTGGTTCCGGCGATGGACGAGGGCGGCGTCGAGCGCGGCGTCGTCGAGATGAACCGCGCGATCGCCGCCGCCGGCTGGGAGAATGTCGTCGTCTCTTCGGGCGGACGGCTCGCGGCGCAGATCGAAGCGGACGGCGGGCGCCACATCACGGCCCGGGTGAAGTCGAAAAACCCGTTCGACTGCCTCGCCAGGGCCGCGGAGCTGCGCAGGATACTGGCCGCCGAGAAGCCCGACGTCGTATGCGCCCATTCGCGCGTTCCGGCGTGGCTGTTCAAGATCGCCAACCGCTCTCTCGGGATAAAGTGGATAACGTTCGCGCACGGCGCCAATTCGGTTTCGCCGTATTCGCGCGTCATGACATACGGCGATCTCACGGTCACGCCGTCGAATTTCGTCGCCGGCCACCTCAAGAAGGCGTACGGAATCGCCGACCGGAAGATACGGGTCATTCCGAGGGCGATCGAGAAAGAACGCTTCGACACGGAAAATCTCGATCGCGCTTTCATGGAGGAAAAGCGCCGCGAGTGGGGGCTCGAGGGAAGATTCACGGTCATGGGCCTGGGGCGGATAACCCGGCTGAAGGGCTACGACCGGCTGATCGAAGCGACGGCGCAAGTCGCCGTGAAGATTCCGGACGTCAAGCTGGTGATCGTGGGCGAGGCGGAGGCGTCGCGCAAGGACGTCGAGGCGGAACTGCGCGCGCAGACGAAACGGCTCGGGCTCGAGGAGCGCGTCGTCTTCGCCGGCAACCAGCGCAAAGTCGCGGAATGCCTCTCGCTGGCGAATGTCGTCGTGCAGTCCAACACGGAGAAGCCGGAGGCGTTCGGGCGGTCGATGGCCGAGGCGCTGGCGATGGGCCGCCCGGTGGTCGCCAAGGCGTTCGGCGGCGCGCTCGACATCGTGCGCGACGGGATCGACGGGGTTCTCGTCGAAGATCGCGAATTCGCGGAGGCGATAGTCAAGGTCGCGGGCATGAAGTTCGGAGATCTGAGAAAATCCGCGCTCGAACGCTTTTCTTTCGAGCGGATGACGCAGAAGGCTCTGGCGGTGTACAAGGAGGTTGCGAAGTGGCAGGAAATCTCTTGAGGATGCTGTGCGGCTTTTTGCCGGCGGCTGCCGTCTGTTTCGTTCCGGCGGCGCTGGTGTTTCTGGACATCGCGGCATTCGGCCTCGACTGCGACGAGGCCGGAATCGTCGAGATTTCGCAGTCGGTCGCGCTGCTGGCGACCGTCGCGCTGGTCTGGCGCATCGCGAGGAGGCGCCGCGACCTCAGGGGCGGACTGGTTCTCGCCGCCGGA
>JAGDAE010000135.1 GCA_017959645.1 Kiritimatiellia bacterium | reverse complement strand
TGGAGCGAGCCGTTCTCGATCGCGGAGATGAGGGGGTATGGAAATGCTGGGCTTGTGATATGCATACATTGACGGAAAAGAAAAATGGAAAGGAACGTAACATGAAACGTATTGTTGCAATTGGCGCGGGTCTCGTCTGCTGCGCCGGTGCACTGGCGGAGCCCATGGTGAAAATCGGGGACAGGACATTCGATCTGCTCAACACCCACGACGGATACGATTGGGAGTATGACAGAGCAGTGACTCGTTGCTGGCAGGACGGCGATACGGTCGAATCTTGCCGGGATCTCTACGACTACCGGTATATCGACGGAGCCCTCGAGTGGGGTCCGACCGGCGGCAACATGAAGTTCGACATCGGCGACGGCGGCGCGATAAGATGGGATTTCTGCGGCTTCAATCTCGTCTTCCACGAGACGGTGATGTTCGTCCACTCGGGTGCGATCACCTTTTGCGGCGGGATACTCCACCAGCTCGGGACCGGCGGCGGAGGCAGATCGTTCGTGTGGGAAGGCGCCGGCGCGACCATTGTTTTGGAGGACGACTTTGAACTTAGAAACTGGAAGGAGGCCGGTGTCGCCGGCGGCGACGCCGAAACCGGCTACAACGAGCGTGTCATCTACTCCAGCAACGCCGACACCGACGGCTGCCGGTTTGTAATCGACGGGGCGACGGTATCGTCGACCTATTTCTACGATTTCGACGCTCTCGGCGACGATTGCGCCATCGTCGTAAAGGGGTCGAGCGTGGTGAACCTGCTCGCCTGGAACGCATGGTCGGCAGGCCCCGAATCTTTCAAGGTGAAGATGGAAGGCGGCTGGTGGTCGCTCGACCCGAACAGCTGCAACCGGCGGCACATGGGCGCGAGCTGTTTCGTCGCCGACTTCGGCGACGATCACGGCGATCTTCCGGCGCGCTATCGCGTGTTCGACTGCATCGCCGGCTGGACTCTCGATTCGCGGCGCGATTTCGGTCTCGTGCTGCCGGCTTGTACGGTCGATTCGCCGGGAAGCGCGATCGCGGTCGAGGTGAAAGGGGAACTGCCGGAAGGTCGCACTCTTCTCGCCGATCTTTCGAATCTCGAGGTCGTCGGTTCGCCGCTGGAATTCGTTTCCGCCGACAATGCGGTGAAGATTGTCTATTCCGGCGATTGCCTCTATGCGCGGCCGGCGGAGGCGGGCGGGCTTTTCATCTTCGTGAAATGACGGAATAAATTATATGCTGCCAACGTCCGGCAGGGAAGCAAAATTGAAAGGAAAACGCAAATGAAGATTCTGGTTCTGCAAGGTTCGCCCAGGGCGAACGGCAATACCGCCTGGATGGCGGAGGAATTCCGCAAGGCCGCCGAGGCGGCCGGGCACGGGGTCGAAGTTGTCGACGTCGCCCACAAGAAGATAGCGGGCTGTCTCGCGTGCGAATACTGCCACGGCAAGGGCAACGGCGCGTGCGTTCAGAAAGACGATATGCAAGAGCTCTATCCGCTCCTCGCCGAGGCCGAAGCGCTGGTTCTGGCCGCGCCGATCTACTACTTCACCCTGTCCGCGCAGATACAGGCGCCGATTCAGCGGATATACAGCATGAACAAGCCCGGAAAGCTCAAAAAGACCGCGCTTTTGATGTCCTCGTATTCGCCCGGGGTGTACGACGGCGCGATCGGCGAATACCGCGGCATCGCCGGCTACTGGGGCGTCGAAGACGCCGGCATCGTGTCGGCCAAGATCGACGAGCAGAAGAGCGAAGCGTTGCGCGAGCGCATCCGCAAACTCGCAGGCAGTCTCTGACCATATGGGCGGAGCCGCCGGCATTTTGTGAAGCCGGCGGGCGGGGCCGAGGATTTTTCGCCCCGCGCGGGCGCGGAATATGGTATAATACGCGCCATGAATACGAAAACTGCAATTGTCGCGGCTGCGGCTTCGCTGATCGCGGGTCTGCACGCCGAGGTGTTTACGCTCGCTTCCCCCGACGGGAAGAACGTCATCGAATTCACCGTCGGCGAGAAGGTCAGCTACCAGATATTCCACGACGGGAAGACGCTTACCGACCTTACGCCGATCGCGCTCGAGATCGAGGGCATGGAGCTTTCGACGGAGCTTGCCGGGTCCGCGACGAGCTTCAGGGACGAAAACATCGAAACCCCGGTGTACAAGAAGTCGCGCATCACCGGCAGGACGAATTTCCTGCGGCTCGATTTCAAGGGCGGCTGGGCGGTCGAGGCGGCCGCGCGCGACGAGGGGGTTGCCTACCGGTTCGCGACCGCTTTCGGCGGCGAGATCACGGTCAATAACGAACTCGCGCCGCTGTGCTTCCCCAAGGCGGGCCAGAGAGTTCTGGCGTGCACGGACTGGGCGTGCTTCGACCCCAACGACCGCTTCCAGAACTCGTGGGAGGGGATATGCAAGGAGTATGACGTGGCCGACGCGTTCAAGTCCGCCAAGGACGGGCTTTGGTACTGTCCGCTCACGTTCCTGTACGAATGCGGGCTGGCGATGTGCGTAACCGAGTCGGATCTTCGCGACTATCCGGGGTGGAACATGCTCGCGGGCGGCGACGGCAAGTCGCTCAAGGCGGTGTTCGCCGGCTGCCCGGCCGATCTGCGGTTTCTCGACATGTCCGGCAGGGAATGCGGGGGCGACCACGGCTTTCTGCAGCGCTGCTACGGCCGCGCCGGCTACATAGCCAAGACGGCGGGAACGCGCACCTTCCCGTGGAGATGCTTCATAATCGCCCAGGAGCCGTCGAAGCTGGCCGAGAACGATCTCGTGTACGTTCTCGCGGCGGAGCCGGAGGAAGGGGCCGATTTCAGCTGGGTGAGGCCGGGCAAGGTCGCGTGGGACTGGTGGAACAACTGGAATCTCAAGGGAGTCGATTTCAGGACGGGCATCAACACCGAGACGTACGAATACTATATCGATTTCGCCTCGCGCAACGGGCTCGAGTACGTTATATTCGATCTCGGGTGGAACGACGGGATGGACATGATGACCACGATTCCGGAGATGGACGTACCCCATCTCATATCCTACGCGCGCGAGCGCGGCGTCGGGATAGTGCTGTGGGCGACCTGCGCGCAGTTCATGGGGCACGAAGAGGAGATAATGGAATACTACTCGAAGCTCGGCGCGGCCGGCTTCAAGACCGACTACATGGACTCCAACGACCAGCACATGGTCGCGTATCTCGAAAAGCTCTCGGCGCTGGCGGCGAAATACCGCATGATCATGGACTATCACGGGATGTTCAAGCCGACAGGCCTCCAGCGCAGGTATCCGAACGTGCTCAATTTCGAGGGCGTGCACGGGCTGGAGCAGCTGAAATTCACCGACGAGACCTACATGCCCGACCACGACGCCAATCTCGTGTATTCGCGTCTGGCGGCGGGGCCGATGGATTACACGATGGGGGCGATGAAGAACTTCCGCCGCGACGCGTGGAGGCGCAACCACGATTCGCCCGGCTCGCTCGGCACGCGCTGCCACCAGATCGCGCTGATGGGCGTTATCGAAGCGCCGTTCCAGATGCTCTGCGACAGCCCGTCGCTCTATCTCGAGAACATGGAATGCACGCGGTTCATGTCGAAGGTTCCCGTCGTGTGGGACGACACCAAGGCGCTTTTCGGAACGCCGGGCAAGAACATCGGCATCGCCAGGAAGAGCAAGGACGAATGGTACGCGTCGGCGATCGGCAACTGGGACGTGCAGAAGATCGAGATCGACACGTCGCTGTTCCTCGAGGGCGGGGAATGGGAGACGGAGATATTCGCCGACGGAGTGAACGCCGACCGCTATCCCGAAGACTACCGCAGGACTACGGGCAAGATCCGCGCCGGCGAGAAGATCGAGGCGACGCTCATGCCCGGCGGCGGCTGGATCGCGCGCTTCAGGAAGATTCCGGACGAGTTTCCGCTTTCGATCAAGGATATCCAGTGCCGCGATCCGTACGTGGTCGTCGACCGCGCGGCCGGGCGCTATCTGCTTTTCACGACGTACTACGTGCCGCAGGGGACGCCTGGCGCGGACTACTTCGGGATGACCGGCGACGGAGTGAGGGTCTACGAATCGAAGGACCTCGAAAACTGGTCGGAGCCGCGGCAGGTTCTCGACGTTCCCTACGAACTTCTCGGCACGAGCGCGGTGTGGGCGCCGGAGGTGCATTTCCACGACGGCAAGTGGTACATCTTCACCACCCTGAACTATCCGAACAACACGCGCGGAACGTGGACGTTCGTCTCGGACGATCTGCGCGGGCCGTACCGCATGATGGAGCCGCATTCCGTCACGCCAGTCGACTGGTGCTCGCTCGACGGGACGCTCTACGTCGAAGACGGCAAGCCGTACATGGTATTCTGCCACGAATGGCAACAGATCGTCGACGGCGACGTCAGCTACGTCGGGCTTTCGCCCGATCTGTCGAAGGCTGTCGGCGAGCCGGTGAAGCTCTTCAACCAGAGCGAGGCGCCCGGGGTAAGGTCCGACGTGAGGGTTACCGACGGACCGTATCTGCACCGCTCGAAGTCGGGCGATCTCTGGATGCTCTGGAGCTCGGGACTCGAAGACGGGTCGTACTGCACGTTCAAGGTTAAGAGCGAGTCGGGCAAGCTCGCAGGGCCCTGGAAGAACCACGAGCTTCTTTTCTCCGCCGACGGCGGGCACGCGATGGTGTTCGAGGATCTCGACGGGGTGCTGCGGCTCTCGTTGCACTCCCCGAATCCGCCGCCGAACGAAAGGCCGCTTTTCCTGCCGGTCGACGACGAACTCAACCCGATAGGATGGTGAGAAGAATGGAAACGAAGATACTGCAGTTCGGCGAGGGCAACTTCCTGAGGTGCTTCGTCGACTGGATGGTCGAGAAGATGAACCGAAACGCCGGTTTCGGCGGCTCGGTCAGGATAATACAGCCGATCGGCGACGAACTGTGCGTCCCGGCGAAGATTCTCAACGAACGCAACGGCCGCTACCACACGTGCCTGAGGGGGGTGGAGAACGGCAAGACGGTCGAGGAGCTGGACGAGATACGCTGCGTCGAAGGCGTGGACATGTGGACGAACCTCGAGCAGTACGCGACGGTTCCGTCGCTCAGGTTCGTCTTCTCCAACACGACCGAGGCGGGCATAGAGTACGTCAAGGGCGCGAACACGTTCCCCGCCAAGGTCGCGAAGTTCCTCAAGGCGCGCATGGCCTCGAAGCTCAAGGGGCTCGTCTTCATGCCGTGCGAGCTGATCGAGCACAACGGCGACAGCCTGAAGGCGTGCGTGCTCAAGTACGCCGAGGACTGGGGCGACGCGGCCCTGAAGGATTACGTCGAGAAGGAGTGCGTCTTCTGCTCGACGCTCGTCGACCGCATCGTCGCCGGCAGGCCCGACCCGGAATCGGCCGCGCGCTACGCCGAAAAGCTGGGCGAGAAAGACGAGGTTCTCGTTTGCGGCGAGCCGTTCCATTTCTTCGTGATCGAGACTCCGGAAGGGTTCGATCTCGAATCTGAGCTGCCGCTCAAGAAAGCGGGCGTCAACGTCGTCTACACGCGCGACATGCAGCCGTACCGGACGCGGAAGGTGCGCTTTCTCAACGCCGCCCACACCGCGCTCGTCTACTGGGGGCTTGAGCGCGGCTTCGAGGAGGTCGCGCAGGTCGTCGGCGACAAGGAAGGCGGCGCGTTCCTCAGGGAGCTGCTCTTCGACGAGATATTCCCGACGGTCGATCTGCCCGACGGCGAGAAGACCGAGTACGCCAACTCGATAATCGAGCGGTTCTCGAATCCGTTCGCCCACCACAAGCTCGCGTCGATCGCGCTGAATACGATCGCGAAATGGAAGACCCGCTGCCTGCCGGTCGTATGCGACTACTACCGGCTCTACGGCAAACTGCCCCCGCGCATGATCGAGGGGTACGAGGCGATGGCAAGACACTACGACGGCGCGAAATGACAATCAATCCGAAAGACAACGTCGAGGTCCGCGACGACGGCCACAAGTACGCCCTGCGCGACATAGCCGAAGGCGAGAATGTCATAAAATACGGGATGCCGATCGGCCACGCGACGCGGAAGATCGCGAAGGGCGAGCACGTGCACGTGCACAACGTAAAGACCAACCTCGGGGAAGTGCTCGAATACCGCTACGAGCCGGATTTCGAGGAGCTGGAGAGGGTAGAGCCGCCGAAGATGATGGCGTACCGCCACGCCGACGGCAGGGTCGGGATACGCAACGACATCTGGGTCGTGCCGCTCGTAGGGTGCGTGAACCGGCTCGCGGAGCGTCTCGCCCAGAGCTGCGGGGGGCTTTCGCTGCAGCATCCCTACGGATGTTCGCAGATGGGCAAAGACCACGAAACGACGGCCAATCTGCTCGCCGCGCTCTGCCGCCATCCGAACGCGGGCGGGGTTCTCGTCGTCGCGCTCGGGTGCGAAAACAACACCCTCGAAAGTTTCCGCGAACGGATGGGGGACGTGTCGGATCTCAACATCCGCTTCATGAAGGCGCAGGATCCCGGCGACGAATTCGAGACGGGCAGGCGGCTCATCGCCGAGCTCGAGGAGAAGCGTCCGAAAGAGCGGGTCGAGGTGCCGGTTTCGGAGCTAGTCGTCGGGCTCAAGTGTGGCGGATCGGACGGTTTTTCCGGGCTTACGGCGAACCCGCTCGTCGGCAGGTTTTCGGACTGGCTCGCCGCGCGCGGCGGCTCGACGATACTCACCGAAGTGCCGGAGATGTTCGGCGCGGAGACTCTGCTCATGAAGCGCTGCCGCACGCGCGGCGTTTTCGACAAGTGCGTCAGGATGGTCAACGATTTCAAGGCCTACTATTCGTCGCACAACCAGGTCTGCTACGAGAATCCGTCGCCGGGCAACAAGGCCGGCGGCATAACGACGCTCGAAGACAAGTCGCTCGGGTGCGTGCAGAAGGGCGGGAGCGCCCCGGTCGAGGACGTGCTCGACTATGGCGAAAGGGTGCGCAAGCACGGACTTTCGCTGATGACCGGCCCCGGCAACGACCTGGTCGCTTCGACGGTTCTCGCGGCGGCCGGGTGCCACCTCATCCTCTTCACCACCGGCAGGGGCACGCCTTTCGGGTGCGTCGTGCCGACGCTGAAGATCGCGACCAACGATGCGCTCGCGTCCGCCAAGCCGAACTGGATCGACTGGAACGCGATGTCGAATCCCGACACCGGCGCGTTCGCCGAAAAGGTTCTCGCGGTTGCGAGCGGCGAAAAGGCCAGGAACGAGCTTAACGGCGCGCAGGGGATCGCGATTTTCAAAGACGGAGTCACGCTCTGAAAAACAACAGGAGGAAAACAACGATGAAGAAGATACTTGACTGCGCGCTGGCGGCGCTCGCTTTCGCGCTCGCCGGCTGCTGTTCGACCGAGTGCGGAAGGCGCGAGCCTCCCCCCGGCTTCACCGTGCTGTTCGGCGGCAGGGAGTCTGACATGGCGAACTGGAAGGGCGTGACCACCGAGGAGGGATTCGACAACCCGGTCGTGCGCCAGGCCGCGTCGCCCGAAAAGCGCGCCGAAATGCAGGCGAAGGCCGACGAGCTCGCGCGCCAGCACTGGCACGTGCGCGAGGCCGACGGTGTGCTCTTTTTCGACGGCAAACCCGGCGGCTATTCGCTCGCGACGGCCAAAGACTACGAAGATTTCGAGCTCTGGGCCGATTGGAGAATTCTCTACAAGTGCGGCGATTCGGGGCTGTATCTGCGCGGCTCCCCGCAGGTGCAGATATGGGACGCCCACAACCAGTGGCACATCGGCTCGGGCGGGCTCTACAACAACCAGAAAAATCCCGACAAGGCGCTTTCGATCGCCGACAGACAGATCGGGGAATGGAACCGCTTCCACGTCATCATGCGCGGGGAGAGGGTGACGGTATGGCTCAACGGCGAACTGGTCGTCGACAACGCCGTGCTCGAGAACTACTGGGACCGCACCCGGCCGATCTTCTTCAAGGAGCAGATCGAGCTGCAGTGCCACGGCGACCCGATCGAGTGGAGAAACATCTTCATCAAGGAGCTGCCGGTCGTCAAGATCGACCCCGAGCGCGTGGGGGTCTGCAGCTGGAGCTGGCGCGAGCCGATCGCCGGAGTCGCCGACGAGATGGAGAAGGCCGACGTCAAGGGAATCCACCTCGCGCTCGGGCCGTTTCTGCATCCTGACGGGCGCCACGGCGGGGCCGAGGACGAAAAGGCGCTCGAATACGTGAAATCGAAAATCGCCTCCGGCGAATGGAAGTTGATGTCGACGATGATCGGCACGGTCGGCGAAGACTACACCACGCTCGAGACGATAAAGAAGACGGGCGGAATCGTCCCCGACGAAACCTGGGAGGAGAACAAGAAGATCGTGACCGCCGGCGCGAAACTCACGCACGAGCTGGGCGCGAAATACATGTCGCTGCACGCCGGCTTCCTCGACGAGAGCGACCCGGCCGCGTTCGCCAAGTACGTCGAGCGCGTGAGCTGGATGCGCGACGAGGCGGCCAAATACGGCGTCGAGATCATCCTCGAGTCTGGACAGGAGACGGCCGAGGATCTGGCCAAGTTCATGATGCTCGTGCCCGGAGTGGGGATAAACTTCGATCCGGCGAACATGGTCCTCTACGCGAAGGGCAAGCCGCGCGAGGCGCTGAACGCGCTCTTTCCGTGGATACGCCAGATACACGTCAAGGACGCGATCGAGACCGCCGAGCCGGGAACGTGGGGTACCGAGGTTCCGTGGGGAGACGGCGAGGTCGGCGGCAGGACGTTCGTCGCCGAACTTGAGAAACTCGGGTACTCCGGCAACTACGTGATCGAACGCGAGGGCGGCGACAGACGCGTCGCCGACATCAATCTTGCGATCGAGCGTCTCGTCAAGTAAAATCGGGAGAAGAGCATGAAGCCGACGATCGTCTGCGTCATGGCGCTCGCGGCTTCGTCCGCCTTCGCCGTCGCCCCCTGGAAATCGCCAGAGGTAACCTCCGTCAACCGCCTGCCGGCGCGGGCGATCGCCGTGCCCTGCGAAAGCGCGGGCATGGCGATGCAGATCGCGATGGGCCGCAAGGAGCGGACAGAGTCGAAGTGGCTCGAATCGCTGAACGGAGTGTGGAATTTCAAATGGAAGCACACCGTCGACTGCGATTGGGAGAAGTCGGGAACGATCGCGGTTCCCGGCTGCTGGCAGCTGCAGGGCGAGTACGATCCGCCGCTCTACACCAACATAACCTACCCGATCGCCGTCGATGTGTCGGGCGATCCGATGGGCGAGCCGCCCGCGCATTTCACGAGCGCGCACTTCCGCAACCCCGTCGGGCTCTACTCGCGGACTTTCACGGTGCCGGCGGACTGGGAAGGGCGGCGAATCGCCATCCATTTCGGCGGGGTGTCGTCCGCCATGTTCGTCCGGCTGAACGGAAGCGACGTCGGCTATTCCGAAGACAGCCGTCTGCCGGCCGAGTTCGATCTCACGCCCTATCTCAAGAGCGGGGAGAATGCGCTTGAAGTCGAGGTTCTCAAGCATTGCGACGGAACCTATCTCGAGGATCAGGATTTCTGGCGGATGTCGGGAATCTTCCGCGACGTCTGGCTGGTGGCGGAGCGCCCGCAGGACCCCAAGGATCTTGTCGTCGAGGCGACGCTCTCGGACGATTTCCAGACGGGGTATCTGACCGTGCGCGACGAAAACGGCAACGAGCTTCTGCGGAAGACCTACGACCAGCCGCGGCTCTGGAGCTGCGAAAAGCCGAATCTCTATTACGAGACGATCGCGTTTCAGAAGAAGGACGGGGAGCATCCGTACGGCGACTACCGGGCGATCGCCTTCGGCTTTAGGAAAGTGCTGATACGCGACGCGGTTCTCTACATCAACGGACGCCGCGCGCTTTTCATGGGCGTCGACCGGCACGAGATGAGCCCCGATCGCGGCTATGCGGTAACCGTCGAGGAGATGAAGAGGGATATCGCGATTTTCCGCGACCTCAACATCAACGCGGTCAGGACCTCGCACTATCCGAACGACCCGGCGTGGTACGAACTCTGCGACCGCGAGGGCATCTACGTCGTCTGCGAGGCGAATCTCGAATCGCACGGACTGAACGAATGGACGGCGGACGGCGGCTACCGCAATCCGCTTTCGGAGGACCCCGCGTGGAAGACCGCCCACGTCGAGCGCGGCGCGAACATGGTCAAGACCTTCCGCAACCATCCGTCGATCGTGATCTGGTCGCTCGGCAACGAATGCGGCGACGGGCCGAACTTCATCGCCGAGCATGCGGCGATGCGCGCGCTCGATCCGACGCGTCCGATCCAGTTCGAGCCGGCGCAGAATACCGATCATTCGGACATCAAGTGCCCGATGTACGCGCGGCCATGGGAGGTCGAGGAGTACGTGAAGAACAATCCCGCGAAGCCATTCATCCTCTGCGAGTATTCGCACGCGATGGGCAACTCGAACGGCGATATCCAGGATTACTGGGATATCGTGAGAAAATATCCTTCGGCGCAGGGCGGGTTCATCTGGGACTTCGCCGACCAGGCGCTCTGGAAGACGGACGAAAAGGGGACTTTTCTCGCCTACGGCGGGGATTTCGGCGACCAGCCGAACGACGACAACTTCAACTGCAACGGACTCGTCGCGGCGGACCGCAGCTATCATCCGGGCGCCCACGAGGTCAAGCACGCCTACCAGCCGGTCAATGTGCTTTCCTTCGATTGGGAGAGCGGCGAGGCCGAGGTCGAGAACCGCTGGCGCTTCACGACGCTCGACGAAGTCAATGGGGAATGGCGGGCGGACAAGGACGGCGTCACGGTCGCGGAGGGGACGTTGTCGCTCGTGTCGTTCCTTCCGGAGTCGACGCGAAAGTTCAAGGTCGAGGCGGGGGCGGCGGACTGCGTGACCTTCAGCTTCAGCCGGAACGGACGCGAGATCGCGCACGACCAGTTCGTGAAGCCGTTCGCCGCCAAGGAAGCGCCGGTCGCCGCCGAAGAGTCCGGCGCGGAGATCGCAGGCCGTTTCAAATTCAATTTCTGGCGCGCGCCGGTCGACAACGACCGCGGCTGGGGAATGCCCGGCGTCTGCGAAATCTGGAAGACGGCGACTGAGACCCAGACTCCGCCCGAGGGCTGCGAAACGTCGATCGGCGTCAAGAAGCTACAGACAGGCGGGTATCTCGTGTCGCTGCACGTGAAGATCGACGGCGATTCGCTGCCGCCCGTTCCGCGCGTGGGGCTGAGTTTCACGCTGCCTTCCGGTTACGACAGGGTGAAGTGGTACGGCATGGGGCCGTGGGAGAATTATTGCGACCGTCGTGTTTCGGCGATGCTCGGGGTTTACGAGGCCGGAATACGCGAAGACCTCAACCCCGAAAACTACATCGAACCGGGCGAACAGGGCTATCGCACGCTTTGCCGCTCGCTTGAAATCTCCGGCGAGGGCGCCGCCAAGGTGCGCATCGAGGCGATATCGGGTCCGTTCGGATTCAATGCGTGGCCGTATTCGCAAGACGCGCTCGAGGCGGCCAGGCACCAGCGCGATCTGGCGTTTTCGGACGAGGTCACGGTCAATATCGACGCGGCGATGATGGGCGTCGGCGGCGACGACAGCTGGGGCGCGCGTCCGCACGGCGACGACATGCTCGGCAAGGGCGAATACACTCTCGTTTTCACAGTGGAGGGAATCTGACATGATAGCGAACATCGCGTTTTTTGCATCCGTTCTCACCGTTTCGCCGGGCGGGCTTTCGCCGAAGGCGGCGCTGGAGACGATCCGCGCGGCGAAGGCGGCGGGCGACGTCTCGGCATGGACGGTCACGGTAAGGAAGGGCCGCTACGTTCTCGACGAGACGCTCGTCTTCACGCCGGCCGATTCGGGTTCGCCCGAGGCGCCGGTCGTATGGCGGGGAGAAGACGGCGCGGTGATCTCCGGCGGTGCGCCGATCGCCGGCTGGACCGATACCGGCAAGGGCTGGTGGGAGGCACCGATACCGAAATACGCCGACGGAACGAGAGTCCATTTCGAGACCTTCTATGCGAACGGACGCCGCGCCGAGCGCGCGCGCATCCCGAACGAGGGGTATCTTACGACGGAAACGGGCGTCAACAGCGACGTCGAGAAGGAGGGGTCGTCGGGCAAGTACTACGAGGAGACGCTGCACCTCTACGACGACGGCGCGATCGCCGCGCTGGCGGCGATGGATGCTGAGGATCTCGCCAACGCCCAGCTGCTCGTCCGCAACAAGTGGGCCTTTTCGCGGCGCATTCTGCGGGCGGTCGATGCCGGGGCGAAGACTGTTACGACGGTTTCGGTCCAGCCGTGGGCGTGGTGGATGCAGTGGGACGGCGAGTCGATATTCACGTTCGAGAACGTCCGCGCCGGCTTCGACGCCCCCGGCGAATGGTTCTACGACGCCAAGGGCGGCGTCGTCTGCTACCGTCCGCTCGACGGCGAGACTCTTGAGGGTTTCGAGGCGCTCGCGCCGACGGCGGGGCTGTCGCAGCTCTGCGCGATCTCCGGCGATCCGTCGGCCGGCGTCTACGTAAGCGATCTCCGGTTCGAGAATCTCGTCTTCGAGGTCTCGGCGTCCACGGGCGGCGGACGCGTCCCCACCGAATCGAACATGCAGCAGGCGGCGATCTGCTGCGACGGCGCGTGGAACGTCGCGGGCGCGCGGCGCTGCGTCTGGGACCGCTGCACCATCCGCCGCACGGGCAACTACGCGATGCGCTTCGACAACGGCGTCACGCACTGCGAAGTGCTTGGCACGCTCATGGAGGACCTTGGCGCGGGCGGCGTCTGGATGGGCGCCGACCGCGGCTACGTCGCCGAGGGCGAGACGCTCTCGCGGCGCATCGTCACGACGCTCGCGAAGGAATCGACCGCCTTCAACACCATCTCCAACTGCGTCATCAGACACGGCGGGCTCTTCAATCCCGAGGGGACGGGCGTCGCGCTGACCCACTGCTCGGACACGACCGTAACTCGTTGCGACATCTACGACATGTACTATACGGGCGTGTCGGTCGGCTGGACGTGGGGCTATGCGGGCTCGGTGGCCCAGCGCAACACGATCTCGTTCAACCGCATCCACGACCTCGGAAAGCGCGTCATGAGCGACATGGGCGGCGTCTACACGCTCGGAACGAGCTTCGGGACGTGCGTGTCGAACAACGTCATCTGGAACGTCAAGGCCTATCGCTACGGCGGGTGGGCGCTCTACAACGACGAGGGCAGCGAGCAGGTGACGATGGAGAACAACCTCTGCATCGACACCTTCGACGCCGGCTACCACCAGCATTACGGCGTCGACAACATGATCAGGAACAACATCTTCGCGCTGAACGAGCGGGAATGCTCGGTGAAGACCGAGCGCACGCCGGTCGACGGCATGCCCTCGGCGACCCATTTCGTCAACAACGTCGTCTACACGGAGGCGGCGAATCTCGTTTACGAGCGGACGAAGAACGTCGGCGGCGTCTGGGCGCGCAACCTCTGGTACACCTCGCGCGGACCCGGCTTCGTCATGCGCCGCGACAACGGCGCGGATGACGGCAGCTGGGATGATTTCGTCGCGACGGAGCGCGAGATCGGCGGCGTTTTCGCCGATCCGCTGTTTGTCGACGTCGCGGCGAGGGATTTCCGGCTGAAGCCGGAATCTCCGGCGTTCGCGCTCGGCTTCAAACCCTTCGACCCGTCCCTGGCCGGTTCCGATCTGCTTGCCGAATGCGGGGAATAGTCTGATTGTGGTTGAAATCAGCGCCGGAAATTTGATACAATACGCGCCGTTTCCGGGTGCTGGGCGCATGGTGCGCCGCGGCTGAGAAAAGACCGGTTCAACCTGATCGGGGTAATGCCCGCGTAGGAAAGGATGCAAATGACGCAGTTGCAGGCTGCCCGCGAGGGCATTGTGACCGTGGCGATGGAGACTGTCGCCGCCGACGAGGGAATTTCCGCCGAAGAAGTCCGCGCCGCGGTCGCGTCCGGCGAAGCGGTGATACCGCTCAACATCCACCACGAAAACGCGCATCCTGTCGGGGTCGGACGGATGTTCAAGACGAAGATCAACGCCAATCTCGGGCGCAGCGTCACTCATTCGGGGAAGGGCGACGAGCTGGAGAAGCTCGACATCGCGCTCAAGGCGGGCGCCGATTTCGTGATGGATCTTTCGGTCGGCTCCGACGATCTCAAGTCGATACGCCAGGGGATGCTCGACGCCAGCGACCGTCCGCTCGGCACGGTGCCGGTCTACGAGACCATCTCCCGGCTCGACGGCGACATACCGAAGATGGAGCCGGAGTTTCTGCTCGACGTGATCCGCGCGCAGGCCGAGCAGGGGGTCGATTTCATGACGCTCCACGCGGGGCTGCTGCTCGGGCACATCCCGGCGGCGATGAAGCGGATAATGGGAATCGTCTCGCGCGGCGGCTCCATCATGGCCGAATGGATGCTGGGCAACAAGATCGAGAACCCGCTTTATACGCGCTGGGACGAGGTTCTGGACATTCTCGCGGAGCACGATGTTACCGTTTCGCTCGGCGACGGGCTTCGTCCTGGCTGTCTCGCCGACGCGTCGGACGCGGCGCAGTTCGGCGAGCTGGACGTTCTCGGCGAACTCGTCGACCGCTGCCGCGAGCGCGGGGTGCAGGTAATGGTGGAAGGTCCCGGGCACGTGCCTTTCGACCAGATAAAGATGAACATGGAGCGGCAGCAGAAGGTGTGCAATAAGGCGCCGTTCTACGTGCTCGGTCCGGTGACGACCGACATCGCCCCCGGCTACGACCACATCGTTTCGGCGATCGGCGCGACGGCGGCGGCGACGTACGGCGCGTCGCTGCTGTGCTACGTGACGCCGGCCGAGCATCTGGGGCTTCCCGACGGCGAAGAGGTAAGGGCGGGCTGCTACGCCTACCGCATCGCCGCGCACGCCGCCGACGTGGCGCGCGGACTCAAAGGGGCTCGCGACGTCGACGACGAAAGGTCGCGCGCGCGCGCCGCCTTCGACTGGGACCGGCAGTTCGACCTCTGCCTCGACCCGGAACGGGCGAAGGCCAGATGGCTCAAGACGCGCGCGTTCACCGACGAAGCGCACGGCGACGACCACTGCTCGATGTGCGGAAAGCAGTTCTGCGCCGTGCGCACTTCGCGCAGGATCAAGAAACTCGCGGACGGGGAAGCTTGATGGAAATCAAACCCTGCTGCCTCACGATCGCCGGCAGCGATTCCGGCGGCAACGCCGGCGTGCAGGCCGATCTGCGCGCGTTCCACAGCTACGGTCTGCACGGCTGCACGGTGTTCGCGGCGTTGACCGCGCAGAATCCGCGCGGGGTCTTCGCCGTCCACCCGGTGCCGCCCGGCTTCGTGGCGGCGCAGCTGGACGCGGTGCTCGGCGTCTACGAGATAAAGGCGTTGAAGACGGGGATGATCGCGGATGCGGCGGTCGTCGAGACCGTGGCGGAGAAACTCGCGCAATGGCCGGATATCGCCAAAGTGGTTGATCCGGTCATGGTTGCGACGAGCGGTGCGAAACTGTCCGGCGGCGAGGCGGTGGAGGCGCTGAAATCGACGCTGCTGCCGCTGGCGACGGTGGCTACGCCGAACATTCCGGAGGCGGAGGTTCTTTCGGGCATGCGCATAGAGAACCGCGACGGAGTTCGCGAAGCGGCGAAGCGGATGCACGGCGAATTCGGCTGCGCGGTGCTTGTGAAGGGCGGGCACGCGACCGGCGCCGCCGGCGAGGCCGAGGATACGCTTTTCGACGGGCGCGAGTTCTTTTCGTTTCGCCTGCCTTGGATCGAAAACCCGGTCTCGACGCACGGGACCGGCTGCACGCTTGCCGCCGCGCTGGCGGCCGAGCTCGCGCTCGGGCGCACGCTGGCCGAGGCGGTCGTGGGCGCGAAAAAGCACGTGCACAAGGCGATCGCCGCGTCCTTCCCCGCCGGCGGGGACTGTGGCGTATTGGGATTTGTCCGCAATTGAAAGGAAAAACAAAATGGAAGTAATGGAAGAAACGATCTCCGGCGCCATCGTGCGGAGCTATTTCAAGAAACTCGAGCGCAATCTCGCGGTCGACGTGGCGATCGTCGGCGCGGGACCCTCGGGGCTGGTGGCGGCGCGCGATCTCGCGCTCGCCGGCTTCAAGGTCGCGATGTTCGAATCGAAACTCGCGCCCGGCGGCGGAACGTGGGGCGGCGGGATGCTCATGAACGAGGTCGTCGTGCAGAACGACGCGGCCGAAATTCTGCACGAATTCGGCATATCGACCGTCGCGATCGACGAGCGCTACCATACGGTCGATTCGGTCGAAATGGCGTCCGGCCTGATCTTCGGCGCGCGCAAGGCGGGCGCGACGATCTTCAATGCCGTCAAAGTCGAGGATATCGTCATCCATGACGGCGTCGTGTGCGGAGTGGTGATCAACTGGAATCCGGTCGCGCGGCTCGAAATGCACGTCGACCCAATCGTGGTCACCACCCGCGCGCTGATAGACGGCACCGGCCACCCGAGCGAAATAATCAAAAAGGCGGTCGAAAAGGCCGGCGTCAAGATCGATTCCCCGACCGGCGGCATCCTCGGCGAAAAACCGATGTGGATGGAAGACGGCGAGCGCACCACGGTCGAGAACACCAAGAAGCTCTATCCCGGGCTTTACGCCTCGGGCATGGCGGCGAACAACGTGCAGGGCGGCTTCAGAATGGGACCGATCTTCGGCGGAATGTTCAAGAGCGGACGCAAAATCGCCGCGATCGTGAAGGAAGACCTCTCGAAATGATGTTCGATTTCGGACTCTACCTGGTGATGACCGATCCCGTCGCCGGCTATGCCGCCTGCGCCGAGGCGGCGGTTCGCGCCGGGGTCGGGATTGTCCAGCTGCGCGTGAAGCACGCCTCGCGCGGCGAAATCGTCCGCGAGGCGGTCGAGATGCGCCGCGTGACGGCCGGGACG
>JAGDAE010000134.1 GCA_017959645.1 Kiritimatiellia bacterium | reverse complement strand
TGGAAGGCTGCCGTAGCCGGCAACATCGTCCACGCCGCGATCTTCGACGGCGAGGAATGCGACGCCAGAATCGCGCCGCCTTATTCCGGCTCGCCGTTCCTGAAGCAGCCGGTCGCCAACGCCGAATTCGGCGGCGAGATACTGCCCAGCGATGGCGCCGAGATACGTCGCCGGTTCGATCTCGCGCTCAAGCCGGTCGAGGCATACGTCTGGCGCGGAACCAAGGGTGCGGAAAAAGCGACGCAAGACGCTCCGGAGATATTCGGCACGGTGCGCAAACTCCGCAGCTACGCGGAGGGCGAGGAGATCGAGCTTTTCAAGGGCGAGACGCTGGTCGTCGATTTCGGGCAGAACGCTGCGGCGGTGCCGGCGTTCGCGTTCGCCGCCGCGGAAGGAACGGCGCTCACCTGTCTGCCGGCGGAGATGCTGAACGACGGCAACGGCGAACGTTCGCGCGGAAACGACGGCCCGGCCGGCAGTGCCTACCGCGAAAACCTGCGCGTTCCCGACCGCGGAATGAGAATAAGGTACATTTTCGGCAGGCCGAAAGACGGCGAGGAGTGGCAGGTGTACTTCCCGACCCACACTTTCTTCGGCTACCGCTACATCTCGGTCTCGGCCACGGACACGGTGAAGTTCAAGGCGATCGCGTCGATACCGGTGACGTCGATTTCGAAAGAGATGGAGAAGGGCCGCATCTCGACTGGCGTCGAAGACGTGAACAAGCTCGTCTCCAACATCTACTGGGGGCAGCTGTCGAACTACCTGTCGGTTCCCACCGACTGCCCGCAGCGCAACGAGCGTCTCGGCTGGACCGCCGATACGCAGGTGTTCTGCGAGGCCGGGTCGTTCAACGCCGACACGAGCCGCTTCCTCGAAAAGTGGATGCGCGACATGTCCGACAGCCGTGACGACGACGGCGGGTTTCCGTCCGTCGCGCCGCTGGCGCAGTACGGCAACGAGACGTTCAATCTGGGATGGGCAGACGCCGGGGTGATCGTTCCGTGGACGGTGTGGAAACAGTTCGGCGACACCAGGATCGTCGAGGACAATTTCGAGGCGATGGCGAAATTCGTGCGCAAGCTCGACGAGACTAAGTACAAATACGACGACAGGCACTACACCTACGCCGACTGGCTGTCGTACGAGACTTTCGAGACGTGCGGCAACGAATTCGGCGGTTGGTGGAAGTGGCAGAACGATCCCGACGCAATCGCGTACCGCGAATTCCTGGCCGCATGCTACTGGCATTCCGACGCGAAGATGATGTCCGAAATGGCCGATGCCGTCGGCAAGGGCGCCGAGGCGCGCTATTTCCGCTCCTCGGCCGCGCGCGCGATGGAATACATCCGCAAGACCTATGTCGAGGACGACGGCCTGCTGCTCAAGCCGATGCGCCATCTGCAGACCGCGTGCATCTTCGCGCTCAGGTTCGGTGTGGTCGAAGGCAAGGCGCGCGAGGCGACGAAGGAACTGCTGCTCAAGTCGATACGCGAACACGGCGACTGCCTCCAGACCGGTTTTCTCGGAACCGGCTTCATCATGGATACGCTTACCGAAATCGGCGCCAGCGACGTCGCCTACACGCTTCTTCTGCAGCACAAGAACCCGAGCTGGCTCTACTCGGTCGACCAGGGCGCTACGACGATATGGGAGCGCTGGAACAGCTACACGAAGGAGAACGGGTTCGGTCCGGTCGGGATGAACAGCTTCAACCACTACGCATACGGCTCGGTTCTCGCGTGGATGTACAAGACGATGGCCGGCATCGCCTCGACGACCGCAGACCCCGGCTTCAGGACGGTGGTCATGGCTCCTCGCCCAGACCGCAGAATCGGCAGCGTCGAGGCCGAATACGATTCCGCCGCCGGGTTGATAAAGAGCGCGTGGGAGTACGACGGCGACCTGTGGATATGGAATTTCACGGTTCCCGATGGCGCGAAGGCGATAGTGCGGCTCGAGGGCGAGCCCGACGCCGTGTACATGGCCGGCAGCCACAAGATCGTGCGCGAGGCGGCGAAATGACGCCGGAAGAACTCGATCGCCGTTTCGGCGCGCCGGGGCGGCTCGTCTTCCGCCGGGGTCTGGGCGGCTGCCCCGAGGCGGTTCTGGCCAACAAATACGGCAGCGCCACGGTCGCGCTCTTGGGCGGCAACACTCTTTCGTACCGCCCGACCGGATTCGGCGAGGTGCTGTTCAGGAGCGCCAAGCGCGACTACGCCAGGGGCGAGACCGTCTATGGAGGCATCCCGGTGTGCTGGCCGCAGTTCGGAAAGCTGGCGATCGAAGGGATGAGCGGGCACGGCTTCGCCAGAGTGATGCCGTTCGAGGTGCGCGGTAGCTCCTACTCCGAGGAAATGACCGAGATCACGCTCGGGATGAGGTCGTCGGACGATACGAGGGCGCTTTGGCCGCACGATTTCGATCTCGAGCTGAAGGTTTCCGTCTCGATGAAACTCAATCTCCGGCTCGTCACGAAGAACACCGGCGAGCGTCCTTTCGCCTTCACGATGGCGTTTCATCCGTATTTTCTGGTTCGCGATCGCGACGGGGTCAGCGTACGCGGACTGGACGGGCTCGGCTACATATACGCCGACGACATGACGGAACACGTGCAGACCGGCGATCTTCTGGCGAACACCGCGACCGACCATGTCTTCGGTCTGCCGGATGCGCCGAAGCACGAACTGGTGCTGGTCGATCCCGGGCTCGGCAGGGCGCTGGCGATGGTATCGTCGGGGACGCGCAAGGCGGTGGTGTGGAATCCCGGTACGAGCGAGGGTTTCCACGATCTCGCCCCCGGCGATTGGCGAAAGTTTCTCTGCGTCGAACCGGTCACCGGCTGGCCGAAGCCGGAGGGGGAGCTCGCCCCCGGCGAAAGTTCTGAGCTTTTGGTCGCGATACAGGCGAACTACCTATGAATAAACTTGCCGTAAACCGCGAATACTTCGTGCGCCACGCGTTCGTGGCGCTGTTGATGGCCGGGCTGGGATGCTGGTTCGGCTACGACGGTTTCGCCGGCTACCCGAACAGCGACCCGGCCGCGCTCTACGAATCGATAGAAGGTGCGCCGCCGCAGGAGGGAACCGATCTCGAGGCGTTCAAACGGCAGAAGATACAGAGCCAGATCGGGTTCATGTCGCTCTGCTTCGTCGCCTCGGTGTGGATCGTCCTCGGGCTGCTCGCATCCGCGCGCTTTCGCTTCGAGTGGGACGAAAACGGCTTCGTTGCCGGCGGCAGGCGGTTCGCGTACGGCGATATCCTTTCCGCCGACCGCTCGCAGTGGGCGAAAAAGCAGATTCTCTTTCTGCGGCTCGGAAAGCAGGTCGTCAAACTCGACGCGTGGCACCATCGCGGCGTGAAGGAATTCGAGGAGTTGCTCGGAAAAATCGAAAACGGGAAAACAAGATGGGAAAAGATACCGTGAATGGAATTGACGTGTTGCCGCACCGCGAGCCGTTTCTGTTTCTCGACCGCGTCGTCGAGGCCGGCGAAAAATCGTCGGTCGGAACGGTGACGTTCGGCCCGGAGAGGGATTTTTTCAGAGGACACTTTCCTGAATATCCGATAGTGCCCGGCGTCATTCTGCTCGAGGCGATGGCGCAGTCTGCCGCCGCCGGCGTTCTCGCCCTCCATCGCGACGGCGCGATTGTCGACAAGTCCGAAATCATGCTGTTCGCCGGCGCCGACAACGTCCGCTTCCGCCGGCAGGTGCGCCCTGGCGACACGTTCACGACGCATGCCCAGGTCCTGAAGGTCGGACACGGCATGGGAAAGTTCCACGTCCGCGGCGAGGTCGGCGGCGAGATCGCGGCAGAGGCGGACATTTTCTGCGTCGCGCGTAAAGGGTGAAGGCGTCATGGGAGAATTGTTTTCGGTAGACCGCGCACGGTGCGTCAAATGCGGCGCGTGTGTAAAGGACTGCGCTTTTCGCGCGCTGTCGGCCGGCGATGACGGCTTTCCGGCGATGGCTTCGCCGTCGCGCTGCATGCGATGCCAGCATTGTCTGGCGACATGTCCGTCTGGCGCGGTGGCGCTCGACGGTCGGGGCGCCGGCGGTTGCGTGAGCGCCCAGGGGGCGCGATTGCCGTCCGCCGACGAGGTCGCCAACTGGATCGTCCTGCGACGTTCGACGAGAAAATTCCGTCGCGAGAGCGTCGACCGCGCCGTTCTGGACCGCGTGCTCTCGCTGCTCGGCAATTCGCCGACCGGCTGCAACGCCCGCTCGCTCGTCTTCACCTGCTTCCCCGACCGCGAGGCGATGGATGCAATGCGCGGGAAGTTTCTCGATATCGCGGCCAGCCCGTGGGGAAAAATGCTGCCGCGCTGGTTCGCCGTGCCTGCAATCAGGATGCGCAAGGGGGCCGAGGATATGTTCTTCCGCGGGGCGAGCGGACTTCTGATCGTTTCGTCCGATACCTCCAACCCCGAAGTCAAGACGCCGGACGAAGACGTCACGATCGCGTGCTCCAATTTCGAACTGCTCGCGAACGCGAACGGAATCGCGACATGCTGGCTCGGCTTTCTGGGGATGATCGAGCGTGAACTGCCGGGTTTCGTCGAGCGGCTTGCAGGCGTGAAGACCGGCCGCCCGTTCCAGGCGATGCTCTTTGGACTTTCCGCCTTGAAATATCCGCGCGGTGTCGAACGGAGCGGCTACGCGAAGATCGAGTACCGGGGCTGAAAACCAAAAGCTAAAAGGGGAGGCCGGATTCCAAAAGCGGCTATTCCCGATAGACGACCTTTCGCCCGGAAAAACATATGAGGGGTTTCGGGAAAACATATGGGGGCAAGGGCGAAAACATATGAGGGCTTTTCAGATTCATATGAGGGCTTTCGCGGTTTCATAGCAGGGCTTTCGCGGATTTGCAGAAGGGGGGTGGCGGCGCGCGCCGGCCGCTTCTCATTTCGCGGTTTCATATAGGAGGAAGCCGCAATCAGTGCGATTTGCGCCAGTCGTGGGGATTCACGGGGTTTTTGTCCGCCCAGAGTCCGCGCTTTGTGGTGCGCG
>JAGDAE010000133.1 GCA_017959645.1 Kiritimatiellia bacterium | reverse complement strand
TTCAACTGACGGCAGATGCCCCTTCAACTGACGGCAGATGCCCCTTCAACTGACGGCAGTTGACATGCGAACTGACGGCAGAACACATAGCAAATGACGGCAGTTGGCACCCGAACTGCCGTCAGTTCAATAGCGAACTGACGGCAGTTGCAACAAACCCCATTATAGGCAATATTTCCGCCCATACCGGCATTCGCCATTGCGTCGCTCTGAATGGTAACGAGCCGACCGGGATACAACAGTTCGGCCGAAAGCGGGCGAAGCGTTTTCGTGTGAAATCGGCCGCATACCCCGCCGCACGGAGTTTTTCGTCCGCACCACGGAATTCACCCCCTACAAATCGCCGGAAAGCCCCTTATGAAATCGCCGAAATCCCCTATGATTTCCCCAAAACCCTCACATATTTTCTTGCGGGCGGCTAGACGATTTCGCGATTGTCTATGAGACGAGTCTTGCCGCAGTAGGCTGCGACGAGAACGGCCGTGCCTTTGGCGACGCGCTTGACGGGTTTCAGCGTTACGGAATCCACGCACTCCACGTAGTCGGTCTTGAGTCCAGCCTTTTCGATTGCGCGGACGATCCGGTCGCGGACGCCGCCCGCCGGTCCCGGCCGCACCTCCCGGAGCGCGCGCGAAATCGAAAGCGCCGCCGCGCGTTCGTCCACCGACAGATAGGTGTTCCGGCTGGACATCGCCAGCCCGGACTTTTCCCTTACGATCGGCGCGACCACGATCTTCAGATCGAAATCGAGATCGCGCACCATTCGCTTTATCACCTGCGCCTGCTGGTAGTCTTTACGTCCGAAGACGGCAAAATCGGGGTGGGCGAGATTGAAGAGCTTCGCCACGACCGTGCAGACGCCGCGGAAGTGTCCGGGTCTGCGCGCGCCGCACAGCCCGAGCGAAAGGTCGTTCTCTTCCACGTAGACGGAATGGTCCGGCGCATACATAGTCTCCGGAGTCGGCAGGAACACTGCCGTCGCGCCGGCGGCACGGCACTTTTCGATGTCCGCCTTCTCGTCGCGCGGATAGCGCGCGTAATCCTCGTTCGGACCGAACTGCACCGGGTTGACGAATATGCTTACCGCTATTTCGTCCGCTCCGCGGCGCCTGGCCGCCGCGATCAGCGAAAGATGCCCTTCGTGCAGATAGCCCATCGTCGGCACCAGCGCGATTTTGGCGCCGGCGAGCCTGCGCTCACGGGACCAGCGCTGGAACTTGGCCGGATCGGCGAAAATCTTCATCGTTTTCTTTTTTGTCGACATATCGTTTCTCCTCATGAAACTATCTTTCGCGCGGAAGCGCCACCCGGTTGCCCGGCAGGAACCGCAGCCGGCCCTTCACCCTGAGCACCATGCACAGCGAGCTCGTCTTCGCCGCCGGCAATCCCGTCTTTCGCGCAATCTCGTCTATCGACGTCCCGTCGACGGTCGCATGGCGCATCACCATCGCCTCTTCGACCGTGTATGCGCCCGGCATCTCCGGCGGCGGCGCTTTGACACCCTTTTCCGCCGGCGCGCGGGTGCGCGGAAAAAGCTGCCCCATCTCCTGTTCGACGTCGAGCGCGTTGCGCACCAGCGTCGCCCCGTCCCTTATCAGCGCGAGGCAGCCCTGGGAGGAGCGGCTGTCGACCCTTCCCGGAACCGCCATCACGAGCCGCCCGAGGTCGGCGGCGATCGATGCCGTTATCAACGTGCCGCTCTTGACCGGCGCCTCCACCGCCAGCACGCCGCGCGCGAGCGCGGCGACGACATGGTTGCGCTGCGGGAACGTATGCTGGTCGGCGGTGCGGCCGAACGGAAATTCGCTGACCACCGCGCCGCCAGAAGCCACGATCGTCCGCGCGAGCGAGCGGTTTTCGGCCGGATAGAAACGGTCGAGCGCCGAACCGAGAACGCCGACCGTCACCCCTTTCGCGTCCAACGCCCCCCGATGCGCCTCCGCGTCGATTCCGACCGCGAGGCCGGAGACGATCCCCCAGCCGTCGCCGGCAAGATCGCGGGCGAACGAATACGCCATGGAAAGTCCGTATTCCGTCGCGCGGCGAGTGCCCACGAGCGCGATCGACGGCTTCGACAGCGCCTTCGGGTCGCCCTTGACATACAAGACCAGCGGGTGCCCGGGCGCGCTCTTCAGCTCATCCGGGTAGCCGTCGTCGGTGCAGACGAGAATCTTGACGCCGAAGCTTTCCGCCAGCTCGAATTCCCGCGCGACGTCGATTTCACCGCCGGCGCGCGAAACTTTCTTCGGATAGCGCTCCCACGCGGCCGCGGCGGAGCCCGCCTCGGCGACGAGCCGGCCGACGGTTGCCGACCCGACCTGGTCGGTCAGGTTGAATGCGACGTATGCTTCGCGGTCGGTCATCGATCAATTTTATTCAAAATACCCACTTGTCGGCGTCCGGCGAAATATGATATAATACCGCCCGTTTTCGGCCCCATCGTCTATCGGCTAGGACACGAGCTTTTCATGCTCGGTAGAGGAGTTCGACTCTCCTTGGGGCTGCCATTCCCCTATCCCTTGAGTTTCTTGCCGAGCGCCAGCATGCGCTCCGACAGATCCTCGAAGCCGACGTCGGACGAGTAGATGTCCTTGTAGTAGTTGTAGGCCTTCGCGAAATCCCCGGCGTCCTCTGCGCACAGCCCCAGCCGGTAGACGACCTTCTTCTTCAGGTCGTCCATCGTCGGCAGATTGTCCCGCGCAGTCTCGAGCTGCATGACGGCCATGTCCGTCTGACCCTTCTTCAGGAAGCACATGGCCAGATAATACAGCGCCCACAACCGGTCTTTCGGACTCTTTTGCGCGAGCTGCAGATGCTCGAGCGCCTCGTCGTAGTATTCGTATGTGAAGTAGAGCACGCCGAGCTCGTAGCGCAGATGCAGATCGTTCGGATAGCGCTCGACGCGGGCGGCGAGATCGTCGAATTCGAACTGGTTCTTCTCGCCCTCGAGCGCCGCGGCGCCCTCCTCGTCGCCCTGCTGGCGCAGAATCTCGATCTGCTGGTCGTAGTATTGCATGCGCGTCTGCGAAAGCATGCGGTCGAGCTCGGGATCCATCGAACCGGCCGCCTCGATCGCCGCCGTCAGGCAGTCGATCGCCTCGGCGTAGCGCTTGTTCTGCACGTAGAGACGGGCGAGCGCGCGGCGGAAGTTCATGTTCTTCGGTTCGCGCTCGATCTGCGCGATCTTCTCGGCGATCAGCGCGTCGGCGTCGTCGCCGGAAATCACCGCCTTGTTCGCCTGGTCGAGTTTTTTCGCCTGTTCTTTGTTGGCGATCAGCGACTGGAAGCCGCCCCGCTTGCCGGCCGTCTGCTCCCAGCCGGCGTTCATCGTCGCCTGCGCCTCGGTGTTTTTCAGCAGCTGCAGCACCCGCTGGTCGCCGGGTTTGAGCTCGGAAAGTTTGCGGTAGGCGTCGCGCGCCTTGTCGTAGCGCTTCGCCATCGTGTAGTAGACCGCCACGCGCTCGAGAAGCGCGGGGTCTTTGTTGGAGCAGTCGTACGCGGCCTCGACCGAAATCGCCGCATGGTCGGCCTTGCCGGCCGCCTCCGCCGCCTTGACCGCCGATTCGATGTTGTCCGGATCGAGCGGATTCTGACACAGCAGCTTCTCCGCCTCAGCCATCGCTCCGGCTCCGTCGCCCTTCTTGACCAGCGAGGCGATCTTCTGGCGCGAGAGCATGTAGCCGAACTTGGCGCCGAAGCCGGCCTTGCCGTTCTTCCTGAAGTTCGCGATCTGCGCCGCCCGCAGGAGCTTGCGCGTCTCGAGCACGTCCGGCGCCGCCGAAACCGCCTCCATGAGCATCTCCACCGCCAGCTCGTAGCGCCCCGATTCGAGCGCCTGCCTGCCGCGGTTCGTGTAGTTCTGCGCCTTCTGCGCGAGATCGACAGCCATCTCGGTTCCTCCTTACGGCGTGACCGCGAGCCGTCCGTCGTCTTCGCCGGCGAACACTCCTGACGCCTTGTAGGTCTTCAGCATGAAATGCGTCGCGGTCGACAGCACCCCGTCGAGCGTCGAAAGGTCGGCGGCGACGAAATGCGCAACGTCCTGCAGGCTGTCGCCCTTGACGAACACCAGCAGATCGTACCCGCCCGACATCAGAAAACACGCCTCCACCTGCGCGAACCGCGAAACGCGTTCGGCGATTTTGCCGAATCCGCAGTCGCGCTGCGGGGTTATCTTCAGTTCTATTGCCGCATGGACTTCGTTCATTGCGCTCCTTTCATGTCGAGATCGAGGATGTCGTCGACTATCTGCCGCGCCAGTTCCCCGGCGAGGCGGCCGGAGGCGTCGCGCTCGGCCGTAAGTTCGTCGTCGTTGCTCAGAAACGTGATTTCCGCTTCGTAGACCCGCGAATCGACAAGAACCCTTCCCCCGCGCTTGTCGACCAGCGACACCTCCGCCGTGGCCGCCAGCCGGCGCTCGGAATTGCGCAGGTACGCCGCGCGGTCGTAGTCGAGGCCGATCGACTTCGCGGCTTTTATCACGCCCTGCACCTCCAGCGCCGCCTCGCCGGCGGGACGCACCGAAAACGTGCCTTCGCGCTGGAATTCGCGCAGCATCTGGCGGGTAGTCTCGCTTCCGAGCCCCGCGATACCGCTTTCGTTGCGGAACGTCGGCACCGCGACCGTGCGCATGTCTTCCGGAACTGACGGCCGCCAGCTGTACGAACTGCAGCCCATCGCAAGCGCCAGCGCCGATGCGGCAAGCAACTTCTTCATTTCGACTCCTCCTGCAGTTCGGCTATGCGCGCGCGCACGGCCGGAGCGCGCGCAGACGCCGGGTGTTCGGACAGAAACCTCTCGTAGGCGCTTATCGCGCTGCGGCGCGTGCGCGTACGGGAATCGTAAAATTTCGCCGAGCGGAACGCATCCTCCTCGTTCGCCGCCTCCGCCTCCGAAAGCCATCCTGCCATCTCGTCGCGTTCGTTTCCGGAAACGGCGTTCTGGGCGAGCGCGAGCTTGAGGTAGTCGATCGTGTCGCGGGTTCGCGCGCGGTTGTATTCACGCTCGCGCAGCAGCGTCATTCTCGTTTTCGCCTCGCGGTAAAGCGCCTTCTTCGCCTGCGCCGACGCCGGATGCAGATTGCGCAGATTCTCGTACACCTGTATCGCCTTCTCGAGCTCGCCCTCGTCTTCGCGCAGCGACGCGATTGTCAGCATCGCGTCAGGGACGAATCCGGCGCCCGGCGCGCGCAAGACCAGCGACTCGTATGCGCGGCGCACGTCGACCGTGTTGGCGAAGCGGAAAAACAGCAGCTTCTTGCCCTCGTCGCGCATCATCTCCGCCGTCTTGTACATCTCGGCGGCGATCGCCTCGTAGTCGCACTGCGAGGAATAGAAGTCGAGCAGGTAGCGGAATTCGGCAAAGGCGTCTTCGTAGTCGAGATAGTGCCCGAGATAGAGTTCCGCCAGCGCCTGCTGCGCCTTCGGCGCTTCCGGCGAGACCGGCCATTCGCGCACGAGCGCGTCGAACGCCTTGCGGGCCGCGCGCCACGATTCCCCGGCGAGAAGTTCGTTGGCGAGGGCGAACTGGTCGGCGGCGTTGTCCTCGGCCGGACCGTTCAGCCACGAAAACCAGCGCGGCTCCTTGCGGGACGGTTTGAGCATGTCGTCCTCGCTGTCGAAGCCGGGATACGCGTCGGTCGCGTAGCGCGTGCCTGCGCCGAGCAGTTCCGGCTGCGCGGCACCGAATGCGGCGGACGCCAGCGCCATCGCCGCGGCAAAAACGATTTTTCCGTTTGACATGATGGGTATTATATCATATTTTCGTGCTTCCCGGGGGAAGCGAAATGCGATAGGATGCGTGCTCACGGTTGCGCCCCGAGTTCTTCCAGCTCGGTGGCCGCCTCTTCCCAATCGGCGGTGTATCGGTCGATTTCGAACTGCAGCGTGCGCACCTTCCGGTTCGCTTCGGCGAAATCCGTATCCGGCTTCGGGTTGAACAGCTCGGCCGACGCCTCGTCGAGCGCTTTCTGCAGCTCGTCGATTTTCTTCTCGGCCGCCGCGACCCGCTTTCTGAGCTCTTTCGCGCGCGGCGCGATTTTCGCCCGCTCCGCAGCCCGCATCTGCCGCAGTTCCTTCGACGTCGGTTTCGCCACGTGCGGCTTTTCCTCCGCTGCGGCCGGAGCCGGCGCCTCGCGTTGCTCCGCCTTCTTTTCGCAGTAGTAGTCGTAGCCGCCGGGATACTGGCGAATCCCGTCTCTGCCGATTTCGATTATCCCCGTCGCCACGGCCCGGACGAAGTCGATGTCGTGCGAGACGAGCAGGATCGTGCCCTTGTATTTCTGCAGCGCGTCCTGCAGAAGCCGGCGTCCGTCGAGATCGAGGTGGGTGGTCGGTTCGTCGAGCAGCAGAAAATTCGGCGCGGCGAGGAACAGGCGCAGAAACGCGAGGCGTATCTTCTCGCCGCCCGAGAGCACTCCGGCCGGCTTCTCGACGTCGTTCTCGTCGAACCCGAACGCGCCGAGCTGGTTGCGGAAGATCTTCTCGCTTCCGCCGCCTGCCGCGTCCCATACGTTTTTCGCGTTGCGGTACACGGTAAGGTCGGGCGGAATCGTTTCGGCGAACTCCTGGCTCAGATAGCCGGGCACGACGTTGTGGCCGAGAACAGCCTTCCCTCCGGTCGGCGCGCGGGTGCCGGCGACGATTCTCATCAGCGTCGTCTTGCCGAGTCCGTTGTAGCCGATGAGCGCGATCTTATCGCCGCGCGAAATGTTAAATTCCAGTCCCGAAAAGACGTTCTTCCTGCCGTCGTACGAAAATGAGAGATTTTCGCAGCGGAACATCTCGATTCCGCTTGGCGGCGGTTCGGCGAGCCGGAGGCGTCCGGAATTCGTGTAGCGCTTCGGCAGCACGATCCGCTCGCCGTCGATCTTGTCGATCAGCTTCTGGCGGCTCTGCGCCTGCGCCGCCTTCGTCGCCTGGGCGCGGAAGCGGTCGACGAAACGCTGCAGCTGCTCGCGGTGGCGGTCTTGATTCTCCTTCGCCGCCTTGAGATGTTCGTATCTGACGTCGCGCTCGCGCAGGTAGAAATCGAGATCTCCCTCATAGCGGGTCGCGGTTCCGGCGTCGACTTCGACTATGATTCCGGCGAGCGTGCGCAGGAGATACCGGTCGTGGGAGATCAGCATCAGCGTGCCGTCGTAGGCCTTCAGGTACTTCTGCAGCCAGTCCACCGCAGGAAGATCGAGATAGTTCGACGGCTCGTCGAGAAGCAGCAGATCCGGCTTCGACGCGAGCACGCGGCTGAGTTCCGCCCGCATCCGCCAGCCGCCCGAAAACGCCGCGAACGGCTTCTCGAACTCTTCCGTCGAAAACCCGAGCCCCCCGAGCGCGACCTTGACGCGCGTCTCGATGTCGTAGCCGCCGAGATGCTCGAATTTCGTCTGAAGTTCGCCGTAGCGCTTCATCTTCGCCGGATCGGCGAGGTCGGACTCGAGCGCGGACATCTCCGCCTCCATCTCGGCCAACCCCGGAATGCCGCGCAGAGAATATTCGAGAAGCGTCTCTTCCGGCGCGTCCGGCTCCGGATTCTGCCGGGTCCAGCCGATTCTAGGCGAACCTTCGACAATCAGCTCGCCCTTGTCGACCGACATCTCGCCGAGCACAATCTTGAAGAGCGTGGACTTTCCCGAGCCGTTCGGTCCGACGACGCCTACACGATCGCCCTTGTTGACGCGGAACGTCACGCCGGAAAGCACGTCCTGATGTCCGTAATGGACCGATATTCCCTTAAAGTCCAGCATTTACCCAAACCGCCCTTGCTTCAGGATAGTGTTTTTCCAGAAACTCATCGCCCTTTTCGCGCCCGAGAATGAAGAGTGTCGTCGAAAGTCCGTCGGCGAGCATCGCGCTCTCCGGGTGTATGACCGTCACCGAGTAGACGGCGTTGGAGATATCCGCGCCGGTACGGCCGTCCTTGATATGATTGCCGCGGTAGTAGCGCGCGCTCGTCGCGCAGGCCTCGCCCTCGTGGAGGACAAACCGCTCGCCGCCCTTGATCCCCACGGTCCAATCGCCCTTCACCGACTTGAGATTGCCGCCGAGATCGATGAGGATATCCTCGCCGTTCCAGCAGTTGAGCGCCGCACAATCGACGGCATAGCCCTTGGCGATCGCGCCCATATCCATCGTTCCCGGTCCCTTCCATCTCGGATTGAACACGCCCCCCGACTGATCCCTGAGCGTGAACGCGGCGTTATAGCAGACGGCGGCATGGGGACTGCACTGCGCGAGCAGCTCCTCGTCCGACAGCCCCTGCAGTCGGCTCAGTTCGGAGTCAGGATCGTACGCATTGAAAAGACCGCTCTCGACGGCGAAGAAGGACTGAACGATCTCGCGCACGCCGCTCAGGAATTTCACGCCCTCGCCCCGCGTCTGCACGGCGGCGATCGTGCCCATCACCGGCCACTCGACGCGCTCGACAGTCTCGCGCGCACATCCGGCGAAAGCCAGCGCCAGAGCCGCGACGCTAAAGCACGACCGCTTCATCCTGCGAAAGCACCGAAAGAACGATGTCGGTGCGCGAAATCTCCTCGAGCGTCCCGCGCATCGCGCGCATGGCGAGATCGGGGGTGTTGCAGTCGCGGGAAAGATGCGCGAGTGCGAGCCTCTTGAGCCGGGGCGACGCGTATCTGCGCACCAATTCGCACGCCTGGCCGTTGGAGAGATGTCCGCGCGGACCGCGTATGCGCTCGATCAAACAGCGCGTCCTGCCGCTCATGTCGAGCATCAGCGGATCGTGGTTGGATTCAAGAACCGCGACGTCGGCCTCCGCCAGGCGCCGGCCGATCGATTCCAGCGGCGTGCCGATGTCGGTTCCGTGAAAATACGTCTCGTCCCCGCAGCGCACGAAGTAGCCGACCGGGTCGGCCGTATCGTGCGGCGTCGAAAACGGCTCCACGAGAAAATCGCCGACCGCGAACTGCTGGCCGTCCTCGAAACACATGAACGCCTCGCCGGGAATCGCGTCATCGCCACCGGCGATCGCCTCGGCGGTGAGCATGTTGGCGTAGACCGGCACGTCGTAGCTGGAAAGGAACGTCTTCAGGCCTTTGACGTGGTCGGAATGGGCATGGGTGACGAGAACCGCGCATATCGAGCCGAGGTCGACCCCCGCCTGCCTGCAGCGCTTCGCGAGCTCGCGCAGCGCCAGACCACAGTCGATCAGAACCGACGTCCGGCCTGACGACAGGCAGTACGCGTTGCCCTTCGAGCCGCTTGCAATCGATATCGCGTTCATGCGCGGCCGAACGCGCGATGGGCGATGTCTTTGCGGAAGAACATCCCCTCGAACGAGATTTTCCCGGCCCCGGCGTAGGCGGCATCGACGGCATCGCGTAGCGTGGCGCCAGTTCCGGTTACCGAAAGCACCCGTCCGCCCGCAGTGACGACCTCGCCGTTTTCGAGACGCGTCCCGCAGTGGAACACCGTCGCCGGATTGCCCTCGAGACCGGAAATTTTCTTGCCCTTCTCGTACGCTCCCGGATAGCCGCCCGAAGCGACGATTACCGTCGCCGCCGCCTCCGGCAGCACGACGACTTCTTCTTCGCGGAGCCGTCCGTTCGCGGTGTCGAGCAGGATGCGCGCGAAATTGCCGCCGAGCCGCGGAAGGACCGCCTCGGTCTCGGGGTCGCCGAAACGCGCGTTGAACTCGACCACGTTTATCCTCGACCCGGAAAGCGCCGTCTTGCCGCCTTCCGGCGTTATCATCAGCCCGGCGTAGAGTATTCCGCGATAGACGATTCCGCGCCGCCCCAGCTCCCTAACGACCGGCATCACGATCTTCTCGCGTATCTCCGGCAGCATCCGGTCCGTCACGACCGGCGCCGGCGAATACGCCCCCATGCCGCCGGTGTTGGGGCCCTTGTCGCCATCGAACGCGCGCTTGTGGTCTTGCGAGCTCGGCAGCAAAACCGCCTTCTCGCCGTCGACCAGCGCAAGAATCGAGCATTCCTCGCCGTCGAGAAACTCCTCGACCAGAACCTCGGCTCCGGCCTGCCCGAACTTGTTGGCGATCAGCATGTCGTCGATTGCGCTTTCGGCCTGCGCGGCCGTTTCGGCGACGACGACTCCCTTGCCCGCCGCGAGTCCGTCCGCTTTTATCACGACCGGCAGGCCGTACGCCGCGAGCGCGGCTTTCGCTTTCGCCGGATCGTCGAAGACCTCCGCCCTGCCGGTCGGCACCCCGGCAGCGCGCATCACCTCCTTCGCGAACCGCTTCGAGCCTTCCATGCGCGCGCCGGCCGCGACCGGACCGAACACCGCGATTCCGTTCTCCTGCAGCGCGTCGGCCAGCCCCTTGACGAGCGGATCTTCAGGCCCGATGACGACGAGATCGGGATTATTCTCTTTCGCCCACGCGACAATGCCCCCGACGTCTCCCGCCGCCACCGGCACGTTCGACGCGATCGCCGCCGTGCCCGCGTTGCCCGGTGCGCAGTACAGGACATGCTTTTCGGCGTCTCGGGAAAGTCTCCACGCGATCGCGTGTTCGCGTCCGCCCGAACCGACTACGAGAATCTTCATCGACCTTTCCTCCTCACTTGACCGGAACCTTGATTTTCTGCCCGACCCTTATGTTGTCGGTCTTGAGATCGTTGATGTCCTTCAGCGTCTGCACCGTCGTCTCGAACGCGGACGCTATGAGCGAGAGCGTGTCGCCGGACGCGATCGTGTATTCGGTGACGTTGCCGGAATAGGTGGTTTTCTTCGGCGTCTTGGGCGGCGTCGGCGCGGCGGCCGGCTGCATCCTGGCGATTTTCTTCGCAAGGTCGTCGACAATCTTGCCGTGCATCGCGTTCAGTTCCCTGCGCAGCGATTCGAGGTCGTTTCTCAGCGCCGCTATCTCGCCGCGCAGCTCCTCGACCTCCTTGGCCGCCGATTCGGCCTTGTGCAGTTTCAGGGCGAGATCGTCCTGGTTGTTCTGCAGCACGTCGATTTGGCTGGCCACTCGGCGCACCTCGTTGAGCGCCTGCGTCAGCTGGAAATTTTCCCTGCCCGAAGCCGTCTGCGCGTGTACGCAAAGCGCCGCGCCAGCCGCGACCGCGACCGCCAAAACCGTTTTCTTCATCTTCTTTTCCTTTCGTTTGCCATTGTCTATGAAATCCACAACGCCAGCCATGCGGCGGCCAGCACGGCCGCGAGCGCGAAAAACCGGTTCTGCCTGCGCTCGCGCTCCTCCTGCGCCACGGTCCGGCCGAACGCGCGCATGCCGCCGCCCGCGAGGTAGTGGAAGAGCTTCCACCCGAACTTGCGGCCTTTCGTCGTCTGCCCGCTCGCCGCGCGGTATTCGTCGATCTGCCACGGGATTTTCGCGCGCGTGTAGCCGTGCGCGTCCTCGACCATGCTCGTGACTACCCTATTCATTTCGGCAGCACGATCTCCTGTCCGGCGTTCACGCGCCCGTCCGTGGATATCGTCGTCTTGTTGGCGTCGCGTATCTTCTTCCACGCCGACTTGCTTCCGTAGAAGCGGCTGGCGATCTTGTAGAGCGTGTCCCCTTCTTCGACGACATAGACGTCGGGATGCGACGCCCGGGCGTCTTTTTTCGCGGCCTTGGCCTTTTCGGCGCTGCGCTTGCGGCGCTCGCCGTCCTCCTCCTCGCCGTCCGGCGCGGAAAGCATCGCCGCGCCGGTTCCCGCGTCCGCCTCCTCGGCCTCGGCGTCGGCCAGCACCTCGGCCAGCTCCGCGTCGACGCCGGCCATGGCGCCCCCGTCTTCGTCGAGCAGACTCTCGATCGTGATGTCCAGACGCGCCGATTCCTCCTCGGCTCCCTGCGACGACACCAGCCGGCGCATGCGCCCGAGTTCGGACGAAAGCCGGCGCGATTCCTCCTTCGCCGACGCGAGTTCGGCCTCGAGTTCGCGTCCGCGCTTTTCGGCCGCGGCGAGACGGCCGGCGAGATGATCATCGCCCGTCTCCGCCTTGGCCGCGAGCTCGGCGACATGGTCGCGCTCGGCCCGCGCCAGCCGCTCCGCGGCGATTCTCGCCTTTTCACCGGACGGCGAAAGCAGCAGATACTCCCGGTAGTTGCAGATCGCCGACAGCAGATCGTGCGAATGGTCGTGCTGCAGGCACGCGAGCTGGAAACGCGCGCTGGCGTCGCCCGGCGCCGCCGCGACGGATTTCTTCAGCCACGATTCGGCCGCTTCGAGATCGCCGGCCGCATAGCTGTCCATCGCTTTCTGGTATTCGGCGCCGGCGCGGGCGCCGCGCTCACCGGCTACGTCACACGCCGTCGCCAGCGCCGTCAGAACCATCGCCGTCAGCGCCGTCTTCAACTGAAATCTCATCATCTTCTTTCTCCTCGCCGTCTTCTCCCGGTCCGGCCGCCCCCGCGTCTGCCGGTTCCTCCGCCTTCGCCCCGAACTGGAGCTGCGGCCCGTCGTCTTTCGGACGCTTGTACGCCGCCGCCTTCAGCCGCGGATTGGAACGCTGCAGCGTCGGATCCAGCTCGTTCAGCTGCCGTATGTCCGCGAGCCCGAAATGCTCGAGGAACAGCGGCGTCGTGCCGTAGAGGAACGGATGCCCCGGCAGCTCCGATTTGCCGACCAGCCGTATCAGCTGCAGATCCATGAGCGTCTTGATGTTCGCCGAAACGTCGACTCCTCGTATCGCCTCGATCTCGCTTTTCGTGATCGGCTGGCGGTAGGCGACGATCGCCAGCGTCTCGAGCGACGCGCGGCCGATGCGATTGGGGCGGTCCATCTTCAGCAGCGCCCTGACGTAGCGCCCGCAGCTGGGCGCGGTCTGCAGACGGTACGCGCCGCCTGCGCACGTCAGCGAGAACCCGCAGCCGGCGACGTCGAGCGCCTTCTGCAGCCCCTTAATCGCCTCGTCGATCTCGCGCGCCGTGCAGCTTTCGTACACCGACATCACCTCGGCGTTCTCGCCCTGCTCCGGCTCGACCGCCTTCACCGCGTCGCGCAGCTCCTTTGCACTCAGCGGATATTCGCTCGCGAACAGCAGCGAGCCGACTATCTCCTGCAGGCTGCGCGGCAGCGGAATCTTCGTTTCGTCACTCATAGTCGTCGGGCCTTTCAAGCGGTTTGTCGTCCGGCTCCTCCCTCGACGGGAGAACGGTTATCTCGTGGAACGCCGCGTTCTGGTAGATTATGACCCGGTGCTGCCTGAGAAGCTCGAGCAGCGCCAGAAACGTGACGATTATCTCGCCTCGCGGCGCCGACTCCTCGAACAGCGCGCCGAAAGCGACCTGCGATTCCCTGCGCACGCGCTCGAGCACGTAGTCCATCTTGTCCGGCACCGAATACCTGACGCCGCGCAACTCCTCGTGCGGAACCTCGTTCGCGCGCGCGAGCACCTCCTGGAACGCGGTCAGAAGATCGAAAATGTCGAGATCGGCGATTGCGCACATCGCGTCCGCCGCGGTCTTCTCGAACTTCGGGCGTCCCCCGCCGTAGCCGAAACGGTTGGCCGAAACCTCCTCCATCGCCTCGAGACGCATCGCCGCGTCGCGGGACTTCTTGTATTCTATCAGCTGACGCACCAGATCGAGCCGCGGATCCACCCATTCCTCGTC
>JAGDAE010000132.1 GCA_017959645.1 Kiritimatiellia bacterium | reverse complement strand
TCTGCGCGGCGGCGTCTTCCCCGGCGGACTGCTCTTCGCTCTCCCCGTCCGCGCGCTCCTCGTCCGCGGCGGCCGGCGGCGCCTCCTCCGCGCGGCGGCGCCGGCGGCTTTTCGCCTGCTGCGGAATGTTCGCGATTTTCGTGAACGCGTCGAAGCCGGATGTCTCGCGCGGCTGTTCGGCGCGTTTTTCCGCCTCTTCCCTGAGCGCGGCGATTTCGGCTTTCGGTCCGAACGAGCCGGCGAAAAGTCCGGCGAGCGCGGCGAGCGGAATCAGGTACCAGTGTTTCATTCCCCCCTCCTTCCTTCAGGCGTCTTTGAAATGCATCACTTTCGGAACGTGCCCGCGCGCCTCGTCCTCGGTCATCGAGGCGAACGCCATCACGATGAGACGGTCGCCGGTCTTGCCTTTGCGGGCGGCGGCGCCGTTCAGGCAGCATACGCGGCTCCCGCGCGCGCCGGCGATCGCGTACGTCTCGAAGCGGTTGCCGTTCTCCACGTCGGCACACAGGATCTTCTCGTAGGGAAGAATCCCGACCGCCTCCATGAAATCGGGGTCGAGCGTGAGCGAACCTTCGTAGTCGAGGCACGCTTCGGTAACGCGTATCCGGTGCAGTTTCGCTTTGAGAATCTCTACCGTCATTTTCTCAGCCGAGCTTTTCCCTGATCGTTTTCGCGCTTACCGCGACCTTGCGCATGTTCCGGTTTCCCGGCGCCTCGAACATCACGTCGGTCATCAGCCGCTCCATCTCCGCCCTGAGCCCGCGCGCGCCGGTCTTGCGCGCGAGCGCGATCTTGGCGAGCTCTCTGAGCGCGCCGTCCTCGAACGTCAGATCCACGCCGTCCATCGCCAGCAGCTTGCGGTATTGCTTGACCAGCGAATTCTTCGGCTCGGTCAGCACGCGCACCAGATCGTCTTCGGACAGGTCTTTCATCGTCGTGATCACCGGCAGACGGCCGATGAACTCCGGTATCAGCCCGTACTTGACCAGATCCTCCGGGCGCACGTCGCGCGGATTTATCTCCCGCCCGTCGCCCTTCGCCTCCGTCTCGTCTCCCGCGCCGAAGCCGATCGTGCCGCGCCCGGTCCGCGCGGACACGATCTTGTCGAGCCCGACGAACGCGCCGCCGCAGATGAACAGGATGTTCGAGGTGTCGACCTCGATGTATTCCTGGTCGGGATGCTTCCTGCCGCCCTTCGGCGGAACCCGGCACGTCGTGCCCTCGACGATCTTCAGCAGCGTCTGCTGCACTCCTTCGCCGCCGACGTCGCGCGTTATCGAAACGTTCTCGGTCTTCGAGGCGATCTTGTCGATCTCGTCCACGTAGATGATGCCGCGCTTCGCCAGCTCGACGTCGCCGTTCGCGTTCTGCAGCAGGTACCGGACCAGGTTTTCGACGTCCTCTCCGACGTATCCCGCCTGAGTGAGCACGGTCGCGTCGCCGATCGCGAACGGAACCCCGAGAATCTTCGCCAGCGTCTTCGCCAAAAGCGTCTTGCCGCACCCTGTCGGCCCGATCAGCAGTATGTTCGACTTCTCGATCTCGACATCGGCGAACTCGCCACTCTCGGCGGTCTTGTTCTCCTTCGCCTCGATGCGCCGGTAGTGGTTGTGCACCGCGACCGAAAGGACTTTTTTCGTCTCCTCGTGCCCGATCACATACTGGTCGAGAAACGCCTTGAGTTCCTTCGGGGTCGGCGTCGGCGGCAGCGGCGGCGTCTTCGCGCCGGCCTTTTCGCCGCTCTCCCTCGCGACGCTTTCGATGACATGGTTGGCCTGCCGG
>JAGDAE010000131.1 GCA_017959645.1 Kiritimatiellia bacterium | reverse complement strand
GTGGTTGGCGTTGATGTCGTTGTTGGACGTCGGCTGCACGAGCGCAACCTTGACGCCGGGCCCGAGCTTCGATATGCCGGATATGACCACGCGCTCGCCAGCCTCGACGCCCTTCACCAGCGGCGTCCACCCGCCGAACGCCTCCTTCGTCTCGACCGGACGCTGTTCGACGGTCATGTCGTCCTTGAGTATCCACACTCCCTGGTTGCCGCCGGGAAGGTCGACGAGCGCCTGCTGCGGAACGGAAGGATAGCTCGGCGGCTCCTGGTAGTCGGTCAGCAGCGTCACGTAGCTGTTCGGTATGAGCAACCGCTCCGGATTCGGGAATCTGAGGCGCATCATGATCGACGCCGTCTCGCGCGACATCTGGTTGTCGTCGAAGTCCCAGACGCCCTCGCGGTCGTACTCGCTGCCGTCGGGCAGAATCAGCCGCATGCGGAACGCGCGGTCCGAGCCCTCGCGCTGCGCCAGGCGCCAGGCGATGTAGGCGCGGTCGGTGAGCGGAAACGACACGCGGATCGGGTCGATCTGCACGATTTTCGCGAGCGCGCCCTTCGACGGCGCGACGTAGTCGCCGACGTGGGCCGACGACTTGCCGATCTGCCCGGAGATCGGCGCGAAGACCACCGTCTTCTTGAGGTCGTATTCGGCGACGACGAGATTCGCCTTCGCCTGCAGAACCGCCGCCTTCGCCTTCTCCGCGGCGGCCTCGGCGTTGTCGCGCTCGAGCTGGGTTATGCCGCGCTCGTCCGCGTTCTGCATGCGCTCGTAGTAGCGTTCGGCCCTGCGAGCCTCGGCCTCAGCCGCCGCGAGGTCGGCCTTGCGCTGGTTCGCGACCGCCTGGTAGCGCTCGTCATCGATCACGTAGAGCGCCTGGCCCTCCGCCACGACGTCGCCCTCGCCGAATCTGATCTCTTTGACGTAGCCGTCGATCTGCGGCAGAAGATCGACCTCCTGCACCGCCTCAGCGTGCGCGACGAACCTCTCGGGAAGGTTGTAGACGCGCATCTCCGCGTTCGTGACCGAAACCGTCTGCTGCATCGCCGCGGCCTTCGCGGCGCTCGCCGACGCCTCGCCGCCGTCGCCCTTCGGCCACATGTCCTTCGCTATCCATCCGCCCGCGACGCAGACCGCGGCCAGAACGATCGTCCCGACGATGGACCCGATCGCGGATCCCGTGCTCTTTTCGGTGTTTTCGGCCATTTCTTCCGCCTTTCCTTTGCCTTGCGGCTTTTCCTTCAAACCTTGATGTGCTCCCATACTGCGTCGAACGCATGCCGTATCGTCAGGCACATGTCCGTACGCAGAAATCCGTCTATCCTGCCCTGTACCATTCCGTCCCAGACCGCTACGCAGATGTTCGACACCTCGACGGGGTCGACATCTGCGCGCACGAGGCCGGCGCGCTTGTCGTTCTCGACCGCCTTGATGAACGCATGCCACGGTCCGAAGCGTTGGTTGGTCAGAAGATTCTCCCGCACGTCGCTCATCGTCTCGGAGCGCCAGCGTATCTGCGTTCGCATCAGCATGAAGAACGCCCGCCCTTTCGCGTCGTCGACCACCAGTCTCGCATTCTCGACCATCATGCCCGCGACCGCGAGAAACGTCAGCTCTTCCTTGGGCATGATCGCCTCGGTCTGCTTCGAGAACTTCTCGAGCATCTCGTCCACGAGCGCGATGAGGAGCGCCTCCTTCGACTCGAAATGCCAGTACACCGCCCCCTTGGTCATCTTCAGCCGCGCGGCGATGTCGGTGAACGTCGTGTGCCCGTAGCCCTTCTTTGCGAAGAGCGACAGCGCGCTCGCGAGTATCCGCGTGCGCGTCTTCCGTGCATCCTCTTTGGTCTTCCTTGCCATGTTTCAAACGTGCTCCACCAGCCTTCCGGGGGCAGACGGGCGCATATTATACATACCTACGCGTATGTATGTCAATAGGGAGCCGTCAAAAAATTTCGAGCGCTGCGGCTATGAGGCTGTCGACGCTCGTCTCTTTCGCGACCGCCGCCGGCGCGATTCCGCTCCCGGCCAGAGCCGCTGCGGTTTTCTTTCCGATCGCCAGCATCGCCGTTTTCCCCGTCGCGGCGGCGAGAACGCGCCTGGCCGATGACGCGCAGGTGAAAAACGCCCCATCGTAGCGCGAAAGGTCGATTGTGCCGGAGATTGCGACCGGAACGTTGCGGTAGACGTCGATCGACTTCACCCCCTCGACGCGGTCGGCGTCCGGCTGGGTAAGGTGCAGCGTGCCGCTTTCCGGCTCGATCTTGCGCACCCGCTCGACCTTGATGCCGCGCTTCTCGATCCATCCGCGCATCCGCTCGTCGATTCCAAGATACCCGTTCGCGCTCGTGACGACGATGCGCCGGATTCCGCCGAGATCTTTTTCTCCGATCGCGCCATCGATGCGTTCGATCCTGCCGACGGCCGGCTCGTCGGTCTCGGCCCCGAGCGCGCGCAGTTTTTCGCCGAGACTCCGCGACCCGCCCTCTATGACCGGCACGAGAAATCTGCGCCCCGAAAACGGCAGCCCCAGCCTCTTTCTGAGCGCGACCGCGCCGCCGACGATCAATACCGCCGGCGAGGCCAGATTTGTGGCGCGTCCGGCGATATTCTCCAGCGTTCCGACGACGCAGCGCTCGTCTTTGGTCGTCGCCGAAGAAACCGCCGCCGCCGGCGTGGATTTGTCCCTTCCGGCCGCGATCAGTCCGCGCGCGATCTCGCCTATGCGCGCGAGCCCCATCAGAAAGACGTATGTGCGGCCGGTGTCGAGCATCCGTCCGAAATCAAGCCCGGCCGCGTCCCCTTCGCGGCAATGCGCGGTGACGACCTCGAAGCCGTTGGCGACGCCGCGGTGGGTCACCGGTATGCGCACCGATTCCGCCGCGGCGACGGCCGACGTGACACCGGGAATCGACGAACAGCGTATCGAGCGCGAGACGAGATATTCCATTTCCTCGCCGCCCCGGCCGAACACGAAAGGATCGCCCCCTTTGAGGCGCACGACCAGATCGTTTTCGAGCGCGAGCTTCGCCAGCAGCGCGTTCGTCTCCGGCTGCGGCATCGAATGGTTCCCGCTCGCCTTGCCGGCGTAGACGAGACGGCAGCCGGCCTTCGCTTTTTCGAGCAGCTTTCCGGAAGCGAGCCGGTCGTAGACTATCGCGTCGGCGCGGCGTATGGCGTCCAGACCTTTCACCGTGATCAGATCCGGGTCGCCGGGTCCCGCCCCGACCAGCACGACTTCGC
>JAGDAE010000130.1 GCA_017959645.1 Kiritimatiellia bacterium | reverse complement strand
TTCACCGACGCGCGCGAGCGGCGAATCGGGCGCGCCGAAGCCGCGAACGGGGGGACGCTTTTCCTCGACGAAATCGGCGATCTTTCGATTCCGGTGCAGGTGAAGCTTCTGCGGTTTCTGCAGGATCGCACGTTCTGCCGCGTCGGGTCGAACGAAGAGCGCACGAGCGACGTCAGGTTCATCGCCGCGACGAGCCGCAACCTCGAAGAGCTGATGGAGAAGAAGCTTTTCCGCGAAGACCTCTACTACCGGCTGTCGGTCTTTCCGATCGTCCTTCCCGATCTCGCCCGCCGCCCGGAAGACATCCTCCCGCTCGCGCAGCATTTTCTTTCGCGCATCCGCGTGAAGTACGGCAAGGGCGAGATGCGTTTCTCGGCGCCGGCTGTCGAGATGCTCCAGTCTTATCCGTGGCCGGGAAACGTGCGCGAACTCGAGAACTGCGTCGAGAGGGCGGTGCTCACGGCGAAGGACGGGTGCATACGCGGCTACAATCTGCCGGAGAGCATGCGCCGGTCGGAATTCGCCGAATCCTCTCCGTTCGAGGACGACGGCGGGCTGCGCACGCTGTCCGCTCAGGTCGCGGCTTTCGAGCGCCGGGTGCTCGAGGACGCGCTGAAGCGCAACGGCGGCAACCGCAGCGCGGCCGGACGCGAACTCGGGGTCTCTCCGCGCATGATGTGCTACAAGCTCAAGAAGGCCGGTCTCGAGCGATGATCGCGCTCGTCGACTACGGTGCGGGCAATCTCGCCAGCGTGCGCAACGCGTTCGCCTGCCTCGGCGAGCAGACGTTCGTGACGCGTTCGGCGAAAGAGATCGCCTCCGCCAGCCGCGTCGTCTTCGCCGGCGTCGGCGCGGCGGGAAGCGCGATGGCGAATCTGCGAGCGGCCGGATTGGCGGACGCGCTCGTCGAGGCCGCGTCGGGCGAAAAGCCGTTCCTCGGCATCTGCCTCGGCATGCAGATACTTTTCAAACGCACCGAAGAAGACGGCGGAACCGACACCCTCGGCGTGTTCGACGGCGAAGTGAGGCGCTTCCCGCGCGTCGACGGCTTCAAGGTTCCGCAGATCGGATGGAACTGCGTCCGCGCGCCGGGAGGCGGCGGGAAGGCGGAAGAGGAAAAGTATTTCTATTTCGTCCACTCCTATGCCGCGCAGATAGTGCCGCAGACCGCGCTCGTGTGCGAATACGCCGGCGTGGAATTCACGGCGCTCGTGAAACGCGGCCGGCTCTGGGCGAGCCAGTTCCATCCCGAAAAATCCGGCCGCGCCGGACTCGAATTCCTGAAGGAGTGGCTGGAATGCTGACGAAGCGGGTGATCCCTTGCCTCGACGTGCGCGCGGGACGCGTGACGAAGGGGGTGAAGTTCAAGAACAACGTCGATCTCGGCGATCCGGTCGAGATGGCGGTCGGCTACAGCGACGGCGGGGCGGACGAGCTGGTGTTCTACGACATAACCGCCTCGGCCGAACGCCGGCCGATCGACATCGGCATGGTGCGCGCCGTCGCGCAGGCGGTGCATATCCCGTTCGCCGTCGGCGGCGGAATCTCCTCGCTCGCCGACATGGAGCGCGTGATTCTTGCCGGCGCGGAGAAGATCTCGGTCAATTCCCTCGCCGTCGCCAACCCCGGAATCGTAGCGGAAGGCGCCGCCGTGTTCGGGGCGCAATGCATCGTCCTCGGCATGGATCCGGTCAAAAGCGGACGCGTTCCTTCCGGCTACGAGATAACCGTGCGCGGAGGGCGCGAATTCACCGGACTCGACGCCGTGGAGTGGGCGAAGCGGGCGGCCGATCTCGGCGCCGGGGAGATCGTCGTCAATTCCGTGGACGCCGACGGCACGCGCGACGGGTTCGAGATCTCGATCACCCGCATGATCGCCGAGGCCGTCGGAGTGCCGGTAGTCGCTTCGGGCGGCGCGGGAATTCCGGACCATTTCGTGCAGGTTTTCCGCGAAGCGAAAGCCGACGCCGCCATCGCCGCAGGCATGATCCACACCGGCGAGTGCACGATAGCGGACATCAAACGCGCCATGTCCGCCGCCGGAATCCCTACCCGCACCGGCTGGTGACGGCCGATGCCGGAAAACATATGAGGGGTTTCGGCAAAACATAAGGGGGCAAGGGCGATTTCATATGAGGGCTTTGGCGATTTCATAGCAGGGCTTTCCCGGTTTTATATAAGGGCTTGCCGGGGGTTTGCAAAGTCTTGCGGATGTTGCGATCAGGTCTGGCTGAAATGTGATATTTGCTGCGGGTGTCGCTCTTCATCAAATTGGAGATGTAATGGTGGCTTTTGGCTAAAATCCTATAGATGATAGAAGAGAGAGATTTTTTGAAGTATATATAGCAAACTTGTCATTTTTTCGCTTTATCGCGTAATTCGGCAACTTAAACCCGTTTTCGCTCTTCAATCGCTCTTCACGCTCTTCAAATTTCGTTGAAGAGCGAGCCCTAAAAATGGGCGTCGCTCTTCAAGGGCCTTGAAGAGCGTCTCGGCTATTTTTGAGGAGCGAAACCGGCGAGATAAAGAGTTTCTCCGTGGTTGAAACGGTCAGAGATTCCTCTTGCCACGACTTCGCCGGAGTCGATGAGGTCGGCGAGGTATTCTTCGCGCATATTGCGGCGGATGAATTGGGTTTTGCGCGTGAGTTCGCTGCGCATGATGCCTTTCATGCCGCCGGCGCCGATGACTTTGAGGATGCGTTTTTTGGCCTTCTCGTCCGCGTTTTCGGACAGGTTCTCGGCGACGCAGTCGATTATGGTGGAGATGAGATAATCGACGAGTTTGACGGCGTATTCGGCGTCCTCTGCGCCGATTTTCGCTTTCAGTGGATTTCCCGCGCGAGAGACGGCGAGGATGAGCGCGATTCTGCGTGCGTTTTCGAGCGCCTTGCCGTAGAGGTAGTTCGTCTCGTCGCCGGATTTGTCGGCGGCGAGCATCTTCGCGTGGACGAGGTCGTTGAAGCCGTCGAAGATCGTGCGCGATTCCGTGGAATCGGGGACGGTGACGATTTCGGCGTTTTCTCCGGCGCGGTAGGCGAAGACTTCGGCGCGGATGTCGTTCGGCACCGTCGCGACCGTTATCGCCTCGGCGCTTCTCGTCTGCCTCGTTCTGGAGAAGTTTTTCGCAAGCGAAGCCAGTTTCACGTTCAAGGGGCTCGTGCTGATACTTTCCGGAGTGGCGATCACGGCCTTGAACGTCGTCTTTATCCGTCTGCGCAGAAGGAGGGTTGCGGCATGAACAGAAAAACGGTTTTCGCCGCCGTCGCCGTCGCCGTCCAGATCGCGGCGATCGGCTGGCTTGTC
>JAGDAE010000129.1 GCA_017959645.1 Kiritimatiellia bacterium | reverse complement strand
TCCCGATTTCCGCGGTCCGCAGGGGCTTTACCGCCAGCCGGATGCCGAACGCATCTTCGACATAGACTGGTTCGACCGCGATCCATCGGTCTACTACCGCGGGTGCGCCGATCTCGTCTACGGGCTGTCGAGATTCTCCCCTGGGCCTGTGCATGTCGCTTTGAAGCATCTCGAAGACATGGGCAGAATGAAGGGGATCGCCACGCAGAACATCGACATGCTCCACCAGAAGGCGGGTTCGACAAACGTCTTTGAAGTGCACGGCTCGCCTCTTCTGCACCACTGCCGGAAGTGCTCGCGCCCGGCGTCGTTCGGCGATGTGCTGGAACTTATAGCCGCGTCTCCCGACGGCGTGGCTCGCTGCCAGTGCGGAGGCGCCTACAAGCCGGACATTACGTTCTTCGGAGAGCCGCTTCCCGAAGAAGCGTTCGCGTCCGCCCAGAAGCTGGCGCTCGAATGCGATCTCTTCCTCGTTCTCGGAACGTCGCTCACGGTTTTCCCTGCGGCATCGATACCGCGCATCGCTTTGCAGGCCGGAGCGAAAATCGCGATCGTCAACGCCCAGCCGACTTCGCTCGACAACTATGCGGCCGCAGTCGTGCGGGATCTCGGAGAGTTTGCGGAAATCGCGCTTGCGCTGTGAAAGAAGCGAAATGAAAACGCTCGAAGATCTCGGAAACGACTACAACCGATACGTGGACACTTTCCGCGAAGCGGACGGCCGTCTGCCGCCGATGATGGAACTCAAGCGCGTCCATACCGGTTTCGTGGTCGAAAACGCGAAACTGGTGGCGGACGGCGAAGCATTCGGGCCCGACGAGCGGTACGTAGCCCTTGCGGCCGCGCAGCTGCATGACGCCGGCCGCTACGAACAGCTACGCCGATACGACACGTTCAGGGATTCCGAATCGGTCGACCACGCCGAATTCTCCTGCGAAATAGTCGAGAAGAACGGTTGGCTCGACTGCCGCGAGCGCGAGATACTCGACGCGATACGCTTCCACAACAAGCGCTGCCTGCCGGACGGACTGGATCCGCTTACGTTCACGGCGGCGAATGCCGTCCGCGACGCCGACAAACTGGACATCTTCAGGGTACTTGAGGATCAGATAAAGAATTGCGACTGGCGAGGCGATCCGCGCGTGTTCTGGAATCTTCCTGTCGATGTGCCGCCGAGCGCCGACGTCTTGAAGCATGTAAGAGACGGCAAACCGGTCGACTACCAGAACATCCGCTCGCTCGCCGATTTCGTGCTGATCCAGATCGGCTGGATAAAAAGCGGACTCTTCTTCGCCGTCTCCCGCCGTCTCGCCGCCGAACGCCGTCATCTCGAATTCCGGCTTCGCTTCCTGCGCGAAATCGGCGCCGAAACCGCCGATTTGGATTTCGCCGCCCACACCGGTGGCGAAATATGATATAATACCCGCCCATGAAAACATACAATGTAGGTTTGGTGGGAGTCGGCGCGGTCGGGACCGAGATGATCAAGGTCCTCAAAGAGCGCAAGTTCCCATGCGGCAAGGTCCAGGTTTTCGCTTCGCGCGAACGCGACGAGAAGATTCTCGGCGAGGACTACCATGTCCTCAAAGCGACCGAGACGGCGTTCAGGGGTCTCGACATAGTGCTTTTCGCAGGCAAGACCGACGTGGCGATCGAACTCAAAGACGCTGTGGTGAAGGCGGGTGCGAAGATGATCGACAATTCCCGCGCCTTCCGGCAGAATCCAGAGGTTCCGCTCGTGGTTCCGCAGGTCAACGCGGAGGATCTCGACTGGAACAAGGGCGTCATAGCGAATCCGAACTGCACGACGGCGATCATGCTCGAAGCGGTGGCTCCGCTCCATCGCGCCAAGGGTCTGAAGCGGGTAGTCGCCGCGACCTACCAGGCTGCTTCGGGCGCCGGCGCGCCCGGGCTTGCCGAACTGGAGGAGCAGATTCGCGACTACGCCGCCGGCAAGGAGCTTTCGGTCAAGGCGTTCCAGCATCAGCTGATGTACAACCTCATACCGCACATCGACAAGTTCGACGAGACCAACTGGTATACGCTCGAGGAGCTGAAGATGCTCAACGAGTCGCGCAAGATGCTCCATGCGCCCGATCTGAAGCTTTCGTGCACATGTGTCCGCGTTCCAGTGGCGCGAGCGCACTCCGAGTCGCTCAATCTCGAGTTCGAGAACGCGATAACCCCGGCCGAGGCGCGCGAAATACTCTCGAAGGCGGAAGGGGTCAGAGTAGTGGACGATCCGCTGAACGGCGGCTATCCGATGCCGCTCGACGCGACCGGAAAATACGACGTGCTCGCAGGCAGGATACGCCAGGACATTTCGCGCGACGACGAGAAGGGGCTCGACATGTTCGTGTCTGGCGACCAGCTTCTGCGCGGCGCGGCGCTCAACGCAGTCGAAATCGCCGAGCATCTGATCAAGCGCGGCCTCGTCTGATGTATCTAAAGCAGCTCGATATAGTCGGTTTCAAAAGCTTCGCGGACAAGACGAAGTTCACGTTCGACCCCGGGCTGATCGCCATAGTCGGACCCAACGGATGCGGAAAGTCCAACGTTTCTGACGCCATCCGCTGGGTTCTGGGCGAGCAGAGGCCGACGGCGCTGCGTTGCTCGAAACTTGTCGATGTCGTGTTCAACGGAACCGACACCAGAAAGCCGCTCGGGCTGGCCGAGGTCTCGATAACATTCACCGAATGCGAGAAGGAACTCGGCACAGACTACCACGAAGTCACCGTCACCCGCCGCGTGTACCGCGACGGTTCGGGCGAATATTTCATCAATCGCCAGGCGTGCCGGCTGAGGGACGTGCAGCATCTCTTCATGGGTACCGGCATCGGCACGTCGAGCTATTCGGTGATGGCGCAGGGCCAGATCGACGCGATTCTGTCGTCCAAGCCGGAAGACCGGCGGGGCGTGTTCGAGGAGGCGGCGGGGATAACGAAGTTCAAGGCCGACCGCAAGGAGGCGATACGCAAGATCGAGCAGACGGAGCAGAATCTTCTGCGAGAGGCGGACGTTCTCAGGGAGATGAAGCGGCAGATCGGTTCGCTGCAGCGGCAGGTCGGCAAGGCGAAACGGTACAAGGAGTTGCGCGACGAGCTGCGCGGGCTCGACATCTACGTTTCGAAGCAGCGTATACGCGACTTCGACATGCAGCTTGAGCAGAACGCGGTCAGCCGCCGCGACATCGAGAAATCCATCGCCGGCGCGCAGGAGGAGACGGCGGCGGTCGAGGCTGCAGCGCAGCGTTTGCATCAGGAGGTTCACGAGCTCGAAGAGCGTC
>JAGDAE010000128.1 GCA_017959645.1 Kiritimatiellia bacterium | reverse complement strand
GAATCGGCGGCGATCACGAAGTTTATGCCGGCCTCGTATTCGTTGAACCGCGTCGTGGAGAGCATTCCCTCGACCGGTGCCGACAGATAGCCGCCGGCAGGCACGTGAAACACGTATGCGGCCGAACCGTCGTAGCCGGAACCAGGCTGCTGGTCGTTGGCTCTTATCTGGTCGTAGGCCTGCAGTTTCGGGGAGCTGCCGAAAAACTCTATCACGTTGCCGGTGTCGCTCGGGAAGATCGGGAAGCGCAGATCGCGGCAGACCAGCGTGGAATCGTCGACCACCAGTTTCGTATTCGTGCTGTGTATCTGTATTCCGTAGCCGAAGTTTGCAGTCGTTCCTTCGCGGAACTCCGCCGAAGAGCCTGTATACCTGAGCGTCATGTAGCCGAAGTTGGGATACACCGCGCACCGGCGAAAGACGAACCTGCCGCCCGGCGGCGGGACCATCTCGCAGTCGAACGCGACCCCCATGTCGGCGAATTCTATCGTCGAACCCCAGCTGCGGCCGTTTTCGCCGTCTTCGTAGCCGCCTTCGCCGCCGTCGAGGACCGATTTGACCGTGAGCGACGCTCCGGCCGCCGCGCCGGCGAGCGTTATCGACCTGTCGAGTTCGTAGGGAACGAGCTTGCCCACCGTATAGCCGCCGTCGACGGCTATTTCGACTTCGCCCGCCGCCGCACCCTGGAAAAACACCGTCGCCGATGCATTGTCGGGATAGCCGCAGTCGGCCATTCCCTGCCCGGTCCCTTGCGGACAGTACCAGTTGGCCGCGTCGCTCCAAAGCCCGCCCTTCGCGCCGCGCCAGTAGTAGGCGCCGTTCGAAACGAGGGCGTAGCCGGTTTCGGCCGTCGCGCCGTCGAGTTCGAGCCCGAGCGCGGTCGTGTTGGACGTCGCGAGCATGTAGACGTGCTGCCCGAGCGTCGCGTGCTGATGGCTGAATACCGCGATTCCGGCGGCGGACAGGTTCTTCGTCTCGACCTCGACACCGTCGATGTAGAGCGTGACCGCGACGCTGCCGCCCGCGCCGACGTCGTCGAGCGAGAAGTAGATGTCGACATGGCCGAGCGACGAGCCGGTCCAAGTGCTGGAAATCACGGCGGCGCCCGATGTCGCCACCTGCCTGGCCGGCGTCGCGAAATAGCCCGCGCCGCCTTCGGCGTAGAGGCGCACGTAATACCGCGTCGACACCGAAAGCCCGCTTATCACGCCGCTTATCGCACCGTCGGCGACCGAAAGCTCGTTGGTGGACGCGGTCGCGAAAGACGCGTCGCCCGACCAGATCGCATATACCCTCGCCCCGCCGCCGTCTGAAAGCAGCGTTCCCGCTATCGCGACCGTATCGCCGCCCGTTCCGTCGAGCGAGAAGCCCGCGCCGATCTGTATCGCGTCCTCGTCGGACTCGAACGCGCCGGTCGGATCGGCCGCCGTCCTGAATGTCGCGAGCGCCGAATCGACGCCTTCAGCGCCGGCCCCGTTCACGGTCGAGACGATGAAGTAGTAGTCGGTTTCGGGAACGAGTCCCGACAGCGAAATCGTACCGGGCCCGGCGCCGAGCCCCGCGGCGGCGGCGCTGTATTCGAGGCGGTCGGGAAGCGTGCCGTATTCGACGGTGACATCGGTCGTCGCCGCCGAACCGGTCGAGACCACGCTGAAATTCACGTCCGCCCCGCCGAACGTCACGTTGGACAGCCCCGCATACGTCACTTCGGGGTTTTCGGCGCCCAAAACCCTCGCCTCCGAAACCGCCGTCATCGCCGACGGGTATTCGACGTCGCCGGCCGTCGCGTATACCTGGTAGTAGGTGTCGCCCTGGCCGATCTCGAAGCTGCCGTCGACGATCTCGGCCGAATCCCAGCTTTCGCGCGCATCGGGATCGGAGCCGTGGCGGACATAAAGCGTCTCGCCGAAAATTCGCGGATCGTGCACGGCGATGTTGGCATGGATGGTGTCGCCGATTATCGTCGCCGACGAAATGTCAATCGCCGAACCGGTGTACAGTCTCAGGAGGTTTTCGGGAATGTAGATCCAGTTCTCGTTCCAGTTCAGGTCGCGGAGGAATTTCAGCTGGTACGAGTTCGGCCCCGGCGTGACGCCGACGGCGCAGCCGACGCGGAACTCGACCGGCAGCCAGAGATCTTCCTGGTTCGTTCCCGCCCATGTGCAAGTTCTGCCGTCGTGGTTGCCGGTCTCGTTCAGATACACCGTATCTTCGATTTTGATGTAGCTGAACCCGTGCTGGCCCGAGACGAAATCGAGTCGCTGGTTCGCCTTGAAGAACATGTACCCCTTGTACGCCCACGTCTCGCCGGCCGTCCAGCCGTCGGCGCTGTAGAACTTTCCGAGCGCGGTTGCGGCTTTATGGAGCTGGGTGTCGGCATCGCCGTATTCGATAAGCGAAAGATCGCTCTCGGCATTCGCCCCGCCCTCGAGCTTGACCTCGAAAAGGCCGAATGCGTCCGGAAACGCCGTTCCCGCCGCGGTCGTGAAAACGAACAGCCCCGACCTGCCCTCGGCGCCGGAATTCCTGCCGGCGAGCGTTATGCGCGCATAATAGGTCGTCGCCTCCGACAGCCCCTCCAGCACGAGTTCATGCCGGCCGGCGGTATCGACGGCGGGGAACTGCGCCGTGAAATCGAGGCTGTCCGCGCCGAAGCCGTATTCGACCGTCACGTCCGCCGCCGTCTCGCCTTCGCCGAGATTGAGTATGTTGTATTTGAGCGTCGCGGTGAATTCGGTCGTTTCGTCGACGCCGATGCGGTCCAGATCGGGAATTGCGTCGGTCGGGTCGCAATTCATCACCGAAACGATTACCGTGCCCGCGCCGCCGTTGCCTCCGGCCGTCTGCGGAGAGTGGCTGCCGCCGCCGCCGCCGCCGCCGAAACCGTCGGGGGCCGAATAGCCGGGTATTGCCGAGTTGCGGTTGGAGCCGTTGGCGCCGCCGCCCTTGCCGCCCTTGCCGCCGTATTCGGCGTATCCTCCTCTGCCGTTCCAGCCAGCGCCCGCGCCGCCGCCGCCCGCGTACCACACCTCCTCGCCGGTGATGGCGCACGGCAGCCCGTCGCCGCCGTGCCCGCCCG
>JAGDAE010000127.1 GCA_017959645.1 Kiritimatiellia bacterium | reverse complement strand
GGGAACCGTGAAGGTGTCGCTTGCCTCGCCGATCGTGACCGTGACGGTGTTGCCGCTTACGGAGACCGTCGCATCGTTCGGCAGAACGACATCGCCGGACGTGGCTCCATCGAGTTCCGCGATATCCTCGGCGACTTTCTCGGCATCGGTCTTGCCCTGCGCTTCGGCAATCGTCCATTCGATGTTGACGGGAGCGTATTCTTCACCCTGGGCGGCGTCCGTCCAGTAGTAGCCAGTTTCAAGGGTCGCTGTGGCGGTGTAGGTTCCCGCAGCGGTCGCCGAGTAGGTTCCGCTGAGCGTGTATCCCGTGCCGGCCGCTACGCCGGTCTGGACAGTGCCGTCATACACGAGCCCGGTCGCCGCGACCGGAATCGCAATGCCGATTTCCTCGGCTTCCTCTTCGCCTTCGTAGCTGTAGAACGCGAGATCGTCGATCGCGCCGGTGCCCTTGAAACCGATCGAGGTGAGTTCAAGCGCACCGTTGCCCTGCACCAGGCTCGGGAAGATCTGGGTGTCGCCGTCGAGCTCGCCGAGATCCCCCCACGCGAAGCCTTCTTCGGCCGTCGGGCCGGTCGTCGCGATCTCGTTGCCGTCGACGGCAACGGAGAAGCCGGCGAGCAAACCGTCGGCGTCGCAACGCCACGCCTTGATCTGGAGATTGTACCAAGCTCCTGGTTCGACGATGGCCGAAGTCGCGTAATTGTTGGTCGCGACAATGTTGCCGACATCGTCGAACTCGCCGGCGGTGACCATTAGCGTATACGTCACGGGGTCGGCGTCGTTCTCGCGCAGCCAGACGACGAGCTTGTCGCCCTCGGTGACCGCGGGAGCGTCTTCAGACGCCGTGAACTGGACCATGGTATCGACGTAGATGCCGGCGATTTCGGTCGAATCGTCGAACGCAACCGCAGTACCAGCGGTATTGATGTTTCGCGCGTACACCTCGGCGGTATCGATCGAGAGGTAGTTCGACCCGTGAGTGCCGACCACATCGTAGGCATTGGTCGTACCGTCGTTGTCTCCAGACCAATACGCGGAATCGTCGTCACCGCCGGACTCGAACGTCGATGCGATGCCGAGAAGCGTATCGTCGGCCGAGGCGACGAAAACCGTCGCTGCGGCAGCGAATGCAACCATCAGTTTTTTCATCTTTTGTCCTCCTTGTTTAAATCACCGTTTTTGCTTTGCAGACGCCGGACCTTTTCCGACGACAGCGATATAATAGCAAATTTCGTCCTCCCCCGCAAGGGGGAATCGAAGAAAAATTTTCGGGTGCCATTTTCACCCTTTTGGGGGATGCCGGCGTGGAGGCGTCGGATTTATGATATAATACCCGCATGAACATATTGCCCATAATCGCCGCAATCGCGCTGACGCGTCCATACGAACTAGATCTTGCGAACCGAATCGCCGACGACCATCCGGCGCTCGCTCCGCTGACCAACGCCGCGCCGTGGCGCGTGGAATGCCATGCGGCGGAGGCGTGGTTCGAGACGGTCGAAGGGAAACTGCTTTTCGGGGACGGCGTGTGCCGTCTGCGCCACCGCGCGACGGGGAAGGATCCCGAAGTGCGTCTGCGCCTGAAAGAGCCGGCGCTTGCGACGGAGCCGTTCGACACGCTCTCGTGCTGGATATACGGCAACAACCACAACTACATGAAGCGCGCCGACACGCCGCCGGTCACGGTGTGGGCGGATTTCGAGGATTCGGCCGGACGCGAAATGCGCATACGCCTCGACCACGTTCACTACAAGGAATGGTTCAAGGCGCTCGCGGTGCTGAACGCCGAAGAGCGCGGACGGGTAAAGGACGGCGCGCGGTTTCTCGGGCTGGCGATCACCGGCGGAACCAACACGGAAGAGCGGGAACTGTTCTTCAACAGCTTCTCGGTCTTCGCCGACGAACTGCGTCCGCTCGAATTCAAGCCGCGCGCCAAGCGTCCGGCCCGCGCGTTCCCCGGCGCGCCGGCCGGGCTGAACACCGGCGAGGGAGAGCTACCGTTCCCGAACCGCGCGAAAGGAATCGCGCCCGACACCGAACCGCTCGCGGGGCTGGAGTTCAAGCTGCCCGAAAGCGACACCGACTGGTCGGAGCTCGCCTTCCGGCTGGACGGCGGCGAATGGCAATATTTCGCGGTCGGCGGCGGCGTGGTCTTCGCGAAAGAGGGTGGCTCGGCAAAAACGCGCTGGACGGTAGACAACCGCGTGCTGATCGCGGAGGTGGAGTCCGACGACGAGGTTGACGAAGTCAGGTTCGGCGCGTGGAAGGACGCGCCGGAGCGGGAGCTGATCGCGATTCCGTACTACACGTACTGCCAGTGGCCGGTGAGCGAAAGGCCGTCGGTGGTGATGACCGAGGCGGGCGGCAGACCGTTCTTCTTCGCCGCCCACGTCGATTGGACGCAGTCCAACGCTTCCGAGCCGTACGCGCAGACGACGCATGGGACGAAGTCGCTGGTCTCGGCGAACGGCGGAACGAGATATTTTCCGAAGACGGACGGCAGGCGCAACGTCTGCCGCGAGCGGTTCGTCTGGATATTCTCGGACGTGTTCGAGGACGTGCTGCCGGTCGTGCCCAATCCGGAAAGCCCGTGGAAGACGGTCGCCGGAAGCAGCGTATGGCGGGCGCATCCGGCAGGCGATCGCGAACGCGACATCGGGTACTGGCGCGGCGTCAGGAAGCGCGGGCTGAAGCACATGATCGTCACCGACCACGAAACGCAGTGGCGCGACGGCAACGAGAGCTTCACGTTCAGGACTTTCACGGCGCCGGGGAAAGGCGGCGACGAGGGGCAGAGGGAATACGCGCGCGCGATGACCGGCGAACTCGGCTTCAGGTACGGGCCGTACAACAACTTCACCGACTTCGCGCCGGTCAACGGATACTGGTCGGCCGACCATGTTTCACGCAACCGCGACGGGTCGTTCGCGACGGCGTGGGACCGTTGCTACGCGCCGAAACCGGCGTGGGCCGTCGGAATGTGCGAGAAGCTGGCGCCGGAGATTCAGAAAAAGTTCGGCTTCAACACCGCCTACTGCGACGTGCACACGTGCGTGACGCCGTGGAGCAGGGTCGACTACGACGCGCGCGCCCCCGGAGCGGGAACCTTCGCGCAGACGTTCTACGCGTTCGGCGAGATCATGCTGATACAGAAGAATTGCTGGAACGGCCCGGTCTATTCCGAGGGCGGGTGCCATTTCATGTACTGCGGGCTGACTGACGGCAACTACGCGCAGGACCAGACATACGTCTTCCATGACAATCCGTGGCTGGTCGATTTCGACCTCAAGCGGCTGCATCCTCTGTGCTGCAACTTCGGAATGGGGAACGTGGAGATGTTCTACGCCGGACTTTCCGGCTATGTCGACGGCGAGACCGACGAGGAGATCGACCGCTTTCTGGCGGCGACGCTGGCGTTCGGGCACCCCGGCTTTCTCGTGCACGGCGAAAAGTACGAAAACCGCAGCTACTTCATGCTGCAGGCGATCGCATCGCTGTACACGCGCGCGGAGGCCGAGCAGATTCTCTATCTAGGCGAAGACGGCACGATGTACGAAACTTCCGACGCGCTGGCGAACGGAGCGTACAGGCGAAACCAGATCGTCGTTCGCTACAGCGACGGGACGATCGTGGTCGTCAACGGCTCGATGGACGAAAAACTGTCGTTCGGGAATCTGGAGCTGCCGCCGAACGGCTACTTCGCCGCGAGCGAAGACGAGAGCGTGTTCGTGTTTTCGGGAATGCGCGACGGCAAGCGGTTCGACTATTCGCTTTCGCCGGAATACGAATTCTCCGACACGCGCGGGGAGAACGGCCAGAAGGTGCGGCTGAGGGAGGATGGCGGCGAATGGCCGGTCGCCTCGCTCGCGGATTTTGCGGAGCGCAGCCACTTCGAACTCGCCGCGCCGGAAAAGAGCGGCGCGAGGATACGGTTCGCAGACATGGATCCCGGGCGCGGCGCGCACACCGGAGTCGAAACCTCGGGCGGAAAAACGCACACCGGGCTCGTGCTGATTCCCGGCGCGGGCGGGACGGCGTTCGCCGAATACGCGCTCGAAGGCGGCAGGCTCGAGTTCGAAGTCGGCAAGGACGACGGCGAACAGGCCGAGGCGGAACTTTCTTTCACGCTCGAAATCGACGGAAGAAAAGCAATCGAGGAAAAATTCGCCGACCGCGGCTGGCGGCGTTTCTCGGTCGATCTCGGAGAGGGGCGCCGGCGCGTGAAGTTCACTGTCGCCGGCGCGATGGCCGGCGTCAGTCAGCCCCGCCCGCGAACATCGAAGCGCTGACGAACGCGGTGAACGGCGCGACGAGAACCAGTCCGAGACTGCCGACGAACGTCTTCACCACCTCGGCGCAGACGAGCGTCGAATTGATGAAATCGGCCGGCTGCGTGCCTTGCGCCGCGAACATCATCAGCAGCGTGAGATAGCCGCCTGAGTAGGCAAGGAGCAGCGTGGTCGTCATCGTCCCGACCACGGCGCGGCCGATCGACACGCCCGAACGGAACAGCGCTCCGAAACCGAGCGAGGGGTTGTGGCGCTTGACTTCGCACACGCCGGCGGCGATATCCATGCCGAGATCCATCACCGCGCCGGACGAAGCGAGCACGATCGAGCCGATGAAGACGTCCTGCAGATCGAGAAATCCGTAGCCCGAGAAAAGCAGCGTCTGCGCATACGGCATCGTCGCGCCGCTGACGTGCATCGTCCGCGCGAAAAGATGCGCGAGGGCCAGCGACGACATGACGCCGAGCATCGAGCCGAAAAACGCCGATATGCCCTTCTTGGTGAAGCCGGCGACGAGATACATGATTACGAAAGTCAGCACGGCGACGGTGAGAAACGCGACGGACGAGGCGTGGTAGCCGGCGAGGGCGAGAGGAATTAGCAGCTTCCATATCGCCATGCAGCCGAAGACGAAACTCATGAGCGCCTTGAAGCCGGTCACTCCGCCGAATATGCACAGCAAAACGGTGAAGACGACGCACAGCCCGACGGTCCAGTCCTGGCGCCAATGATCGCGGGCGACGAGAACAGTGTCGTCTCCGGCGTCGGACGGCACGATGACGACGGCGGAGTCGCCCTCGACGAATTTCTTGTCCAGCTCCATCTGCGCGCGCAGTTCGTTGTCGGCGCGGTAGATCTTGCCGTTCGGCAGCTTTACCTTGAGCCGCTCCGTTCCGAACTCCACATGTCCGTGCAGCGCGAGCGCCGAATCGTCGACTTCGACGACCTCGCCGCGCACCGCGAGACGATCGTCGCCGGCGACGCTGCGCACGCCCGGCAACATCCACAGCAGCACGCACGCGAGAGCGGTGCAGGATATCTGGAGTATGGACCTCATCTGGCGTAGAACGCCTTGATGATTTCGGCGATGGCCGTGTTCTCGATCTGGCCGGCGAACGC
>JAGDAE010000126.1 GCA_017959645.1 Kiritimatiellia bacterium | reverse complement strand
GGCAAGCGCCGGCAGGATCTCGGACGCGAAAAGTTCCTCGAGCGGGTGTGGGAGTGGAAGAAGCAGTACGGCGGAACGATCGTCCACCAGCAGCGCATGCTCGGCAATTCGACCGACTGGCGGCGCGAGCGCTTCACGTTCGACGAGGGCTGCTCGAAGGCGGTGACGAAAGTGTTCAAGCAGCTCTTCGACGAAGGGCTGGTCTACAAGGGCAACTACATCGTCAACTGGTGCCCGCGTTGCGGAACGGCGCTCGCCAACGACGAGGTCGAGCACGAGCCTAACCACGGCCATTTCTGGTACATAAAGTATCCGGTCGCCGGTTCGACGAAGGGCGTGGCGGGCGAGCCGTACAAAGACTACGTCATGGTCGCCACGACGCGGCCCGAGACGCTGCCCGGCGATACTGCGGTCGCGGTCAATCCGAAAGACGAGCGCTACGCGCATCTCGCCGGCAAGACGGTCGTCCTTCCGCTGACCGGCCGCGAGATACCGGTGGTCAGCGACGACTATGTCGACAGGGAGTTCGGAACCGGCATAGTGAAGATCACGCCGGCGCACGACCCTAACGACTTCCTCGTCGGCAAGCGCCACGGTCTTGCAGAGATCGACATCATGACCGATGACGCGCACATGAACGAATTCGCCGGCGCGAAGTATTGCGGAATGGACCGCTGGGAATGCCGCAAGGCGATCGTCGCCGATCTCGACCAGGGCGGCTATCTCGACCACATCGAAGACATCGACAACCAGGTCGGCCATTGCTACCGCTGCCATGAAGTCGTGGAATCCCGGCTTTCGAAGCAGTGGTTCGTGAAGATGAAGCCTCTCGCCGAACCTGCCGTCGAGGCGGTGAAGTCGGGCGAGGTCAGGTTCGTGCCCGAGCGCTGGTCGAAGATCTATTTCAACTGGATGGAGAATATCCAGGACTGGTGCATTTCGCGCCAGCTGTGGTGGGGGCACCGGATTCCGGCGTGGTATCTGAAGGACGATCCCGACGGCAGATTCTTCGTCGAGGAAAACGCCGCGGACGCGCTCGAGGCGGCGCGGAAGGCGACCGGAAACGCGAATCTCCAGGCCGGCGATCTCGTGCAGGACGAAGACGTTCTCGATACGTGGTTCTCGAGCTGGCTCTGGCCGTTCTCGACGCTCGGCTGGCCCGGGAAGACCGCCGATCTCGACTACTACTACCCGACGACCGATCTCGTCACCGCACAAGACATAATCTTCTTCTGGGTGGCGCGGATGATGATGGCCGGCATCCACTTCATGAAGAAGCCGCCGTTCAGGAATATCGTCATCCACGGAATCGTCCGGGCGGCCGACGGCTCGAAGATGTCGAAGTCGAAGGGCAATTCGCTCGATCCGCTCGAGCTGATCGAGCAGTATTCTGCGGACGCGCTGCGCTTCTCGATAGCACTCATCACTTCGCTTGAGTGCGACACAAAGGTGAACCGGGAGAAGTTCGAGATCGGGCGCAATTTCTGCACCAAGATATGGAACGCGGCCAAGTTCATCGACATGAACCGCGATGCCGCGGCCGGTTCCTTCGATCGCGCGGCGCTGACGGCCGACGAAAGGCATATCCTCGTCGCCTGCGACAGAGCGGCGGCGAAGCTCGATTCGCTGCTCAAGGCCTACCGTATCCAAGACGGCGCGCTCGCGATCTACGATTTCATCTGG
>JAGDAE010000125.1 GCA_017959645.1 Kiritimatiellia bacterium | reverse complement strand
GCCGGCCTTCGCGGGCGTGAAGAACGGCAACCCGGTGAACGGAGTCTGGCCGCTGGACAAGATTTCGGTCAACACCGACGAGCAGCTGGTCTTGAACTACACCACCGACCCGGCGTTCTCGTTCGACGACGGCTCCACCGTGACGATAACCCACAAGGGCATAACCGTCACCGGCATCTTCAACCCTTCGTAAGCGAAGGATTGTAGGTTTGAAAGTTTGAGGGTTTTGAGGGTTTCATGCCGTGCACCTTCCGACTTTCAAACTTTCAAACCTACAACGGCGTTTCCCGCCCACGCGAGGGGCGAAATATGATATAATACCGCTTGTAAATTTCGAAGGAGTTACGTATGGGCGTAAAAAACGACGATTTCATGGTGTTCTCGGGAACGGCCAACATGCCGCTCGCCGACAAGGTCGCGGAGTATCTCGGCCGCCCGCTCAACCGGATCGACATCAAGCATTTCCCCGACGGGGAGACGTTCTGTCAGGTGATCGATCCGGTGCGCGGCAAGGACGTGTTCGTGATCCAGTCCGGCAGCCCGGAGCCGAATTCCGCGTACATGGAGCTTTTCATCATCATCGACGCGCTCAAGCGCGGCTCGGCGGCGCGGATCACGGCCGTCATTCCGTACTACGGCTATGCGCGGCAGGACCGTAAAGACCAGCCGAGAGTGCCGATCACGGCGCGGCTGATCGCGAACCTGCTGCAGCGCGCGGGCGCCGATCGGGTGCTGACGATGGATCTGCACGCCAACCAGATACAGGGCTTTTTCGACATACCGCTCGACCACCTCAAGGCCGAGCCGATAATACTCGAATACATCCGCGACCAGCATTGGGCGAAGCCGGTCGTCGTGTCGCCCGACACCGGCGGCGCGAAGACGGCATACGGCTACAGCCGCAAGCTCGGGTGTGGGCTGGCGATCGTCGCGAAACAGCGCACCGGCGATTCGACTGTGGACGCGTTTTCGGTCGTCGGCGACGTGGACGGCTGCGACGTGATCATGATCGACGACATGACCGCGACCGGCGGCACGCTGTCGGCGGCGGCCAAGATGTGTCGCGAATACGGCGCGAAATCGGTGCACGCGTTCGTTTCGCACTTCCCGCTCACCGAGAAGGGCTCGGACCGGCTGATGAACGAAACGCAGCTCGACGAGCTCGTCGTCACCGATTCCATCCCTCTGCGCGGAGGGTTCGACCCGACGAAGCTGCCGTTCAAGCTCACCCGGCTTTCGGTCGCTCCGCTCATCGGCGAGGCGATACGCCGCACGCATCTGGACGAGTCCATCAACGATCTGTTCAACCACGAATAAGTGAAAGTCGTCGCCGGTCTGGGGAATCCGGGCGCGCAGTACGCCAATACTCCGCATTCGGTCGGTTTCGAGGTCGTTGACGCGATCGCCGAGGCGATCGGCGGTTCGTGGGCGTTCAAGCGCCAGTTCGGATGTCTCGAATGCTCGGGCGTTCTCGGCGGCGAGAAGGTCGTTCTCGTCAAGCCTCAGACGTACATGAACCTTTCCGGAGATTCGGTGGCGCCGGTTGTCAAATACCGCAATCTGCAGGCATCCGATCTCATCGTCGTGCACGACGACATCGACATTCCCGTCGGCAGGATGCGCATACGCAAAACCGGTTCGTGCGGTGGGCACAACGGCGTCAGGAGCGTAATCGCGCGGCTTGGCACCGGGAATTTCACGCGGCTGAAAATCGGCGTCGGTCGAAGAGACGGCGACGTGGTCGCGCACGTGCTCGGCAAGTTCGCGCCGGATGACCGTAAGACCATCGACGCGGTGAAGGCCGAGGCGGTGAAGGCGGTGGCGAAGATCGTCGCCGACGGGCCGGATATCGCGATGAACGAATACAACGGATGGCAGGCGTAAACGAGACTCCGTCCGCGAACCGTACGCACATCGCGTTCTTCGGTCTGAGAAACGCCGGCAAGTCGACGCTCGTCAACGCGTTCACGGGGCAGGACATAGCCATCGTCTCGGACGTACCCGGCACGACGACCGATCCGGTTTCGAAGGCGATGGAGATTCTGCCGCTCGGGCCGTGCCTGGTAACCGACACCGCCGGGCTCGACGACGAAGGCGCGCTCGGCGAACTCAGGGTCAAGAAGACGCTGGCCGTTCTTTCATCCACCGACATCGCGGTATGGGTCGGCGGCGGGTTTGAAGAATGGCGATCGCGTTTCGAGGGGATTCCGGTCGTCGTCGCCGATCGAGGAATCGACGCCGGCGAACTGCGCCGCAAGGTCGCGTCGATACGGCTCGAAGAATCCGCTCCCGGTCTGCTCGACGGGCTGGCGAAGCGCGGCGACAGGGTGCTTTGCGTCTGCCCGATCGACGAATCCGCGCCGAAGGGCCGGCTCATACTGCCGCAGCAGCAGGTCATCAGGGAATGTCTGGAAAAGGGCATTCTCGCCACGGTCTGCCAGCCGGAGAACCTGCCGGACGGCGAGTTCGAGCTCGTCATCACCGACAGCCAGGCGTTCGCCAAAGTCGCCGGAAAATATCCGCGGATCACGAGTTTCTCGATCCTGTTCGCGCGGCAGAAGGGCGATCTGGCGGAGTTCCGCCGCGGACTCGATGCCGCCGCGAGGCTGAAAGACGGCGATCTCGTTCTGGTCGCCGAAGCGTGCACCCACCACCGGCAGTGCAACGACATCGGCACCGTGAAGATTCCGGCGGCGGTGCGGACTTTGTGCGGCGCGCAGCCGCGGTTCGTTTTCGCCAGCGGGAAGGATTTCGCCGCGAAGCTCGACGGCGCGAAGCTCGCCGTGCATTGCGGCGGGTGCATGCTGACGCGCAGGGAAATGCTTGCGCGAATCGCCGCCGCCCGCGAGCGGGGAGTCCCGGTCGTCAACTACGGGCTGCTGCTGCAGAAGGCGCTCTGCGGCGCCGCGGGCGCATTCCCCGCCGACTGAAGCGAAGAGTCTTTAAACAACAACAGAAACGAAGGAGGCAATAGCATGGCGAACGAACTCGACGAAACGACAGGCCCAGTGAACGCCGTCGGACGCGACGTAAACGTAATCGAAAAGCAACTGCCGGTGAAAGTCGGTTTCGGTTCTGCACTTTTCGAAATAGCGCTGTGGTGCGCGGGGATTATCCCGGGGCTGGTCTTCCTTTTCATGAAGATCGGCGCGAAGAACTATTTCCAGCGGCTGCAGCAGAAGATACAGGCCGACGCATCGACAATCGACAACTACCTCGAGCAGCGCGTCATGATACTCAAGAACGTGGCGAAGCTGGTGGAGAAGGCGGTCGATCTCGACAAGGACGTGATGAAGGCGGTGGCGGCGTTCCGCGGCGGACGGCTTTCCGAAGGCGAGCGCAACGCGGTGGCGGGGCAGATCGACGGATGTTTCGGGCGGCTCTTCCCGCAGGTCGAGGCGTATCCGGAGCTCAAGGCCCACGCGGCGATAGCGGACGCGCTTCAGCAGAACAGCTATCTGCAGAAAGAGATAACCGCCGCGCGCGCCCTCTACAACGATACCGTCAACCAGTGGAATAGCGACGTGTTCTCGTGGCCGACCAAGCAGATCGTCGCCGCCCGCGCCGGCTACACGACGCGAATACCGTTCTCCGCCTCCGCCGAAATCAAATCTCAGGCCAGGGAAACGTTCTTTTGATCGGCGACGTCTACGAGCCGCTTTCGGCGTACCGTGACGTCTTCCGCGAAAAGTTCGCCCGCCTGGCGCGGGAGAAGTTTTCGGAGTTTGTGGCGCGTTCGGGAATCGACATTTGCGCGTGCCGTGCGCAGGCGGCGGAAGCGAGAAAGCTCCAGAAGGAATTCGCGGGGGCGAAGGCGAAAAAGAATCTTTTCGGCTGGCTGGCTGCGTTAGGCTATGTCGCTGCCGCAGTCTTCGTTGCGCTGATCTTTTTCGACGAAAACCGCGACGGCGCGAAGACGGATGTCTTCGTAACCGGCGCGATCGCCGGAATCGCGCTGAGCATTCCGGCGGGTATCGCCGCCGGGCGCGCCGCCAGACACGCGCGCTCGCTCAAGGAAAAACTCGACAAGGCGCTGGCGGACGCGTGGAATCTGATGGAGCCGCTGAACAGTCTCTATTCCTGGGATGTCACGGTGAAACTGATCGAGGCGACCGTGCCGCGTCTGGCGTTCGACCCATTCTTCACTGCGAAACGGCTGGCGGATCTGAAACGGCTGTACGGCTGGGACGACGGCTTCAACGACGGCAAGTCGATCGTGTTCGCGCAGTCCGGCGTCATCAACGGCAATCCGTTCCTGTTCGGCGAATATCTGGAGATGGAGTGGGGGACCGAGACGTACCACGGTTCGCTCGACATATCATGGACGGAATTCGAGACCGACGAGCGGGGCAACCGCCGCCGCGTAACCCGCCACGAAACCCTGCACGCCAGCGTGACAAAACCGAAGCCGGAATATTCGCGCCGGAAGGTTCTCGTCTACGGCAACGACGCCGCGCCGAATCTGTCCTTTTCCAGAAAACCTTCCGGTTTCGACGACAACGATCTGTTTGACGGAATCCGCAAGCGGTGGCGAATCGGCAAGCTCAAACGCTTTTCGCGCAATCTCAAGGACGAGTCGAATTTCACGATGATGTCGAACCACGAGTTCGAGGCGTGGTTCAACGCGGTCGACCGCGACAACGAGGTAGAATTCCGGCTTCTGTTCACCGCGCTCGCGCAGACCCAGATGATGGCTTTGATGAAAGACACGACGACCGGCTTCGGGGACGATTTCACGTTCCGCAAGGTGCGCAAGATCAATCTCGTCGGCGCGCGCCATCTCGACGACGCCGAGATCGACACCGACCCGAAACATTTCCGCCATTGGGATATCGACGCGGCCAGGGCGAATTTTCTGCGCTTCAACGAGAAATACTTCCGCGACGCCTACTTCGCGCTCGCTCCGTTGTTGGCGATTCCGCTCTACCAGCAGACGCGTCCGCACGAAGAGATATGGAAGGGCGTCGTCGACGGGAACGGGGCGTCGTTCTGGGAGCACGAGGCGATCGCCAACTACTATGGAGAAAAACGGTTCGCCCATCCGGCCTGCATAACCCGCAACATTCTGAAAACGCGTCTCGCGTCCCGCGCGGATGGCGTGAGCGAGGTCGAAGTCGTCGCGCACGGATTCCGCGGCGAGAAGCGGATCGACCGCGAGGAAGTCTTCGGCGGCGACGGCAAGTGGCATTGGGTGCCGGTCGAGTGGATCGAATATCTGCCGGTCGAGAAAACGACGGGAATGACGGTCTGCGAGTCGTCTTCCGGCAGGTCGGCCGAATTGGACGGCCGCTTCGGGAAAACAGGCTCCGCCGTCTTCCGCCGCTCGATATATTCGTTTCTCGGACGATAGGAACCGGATGGCGTTTTTCGCGCACCGTCGGCAAAAGGAGTCCGATTTTTGGTATAATACGCGCCATGAAGTTTGAAGACAATCTGAAAAGACTCGAGACGATCGCCGCCAGGATGGAAAGCGGTGAACTGTCGCTCGATGAAATGATTGCCTCTTTCGAAGAGGGGCGCAAGCTTGCGGACGAATGCCGGAAGGATCTCGAATCGATCCGTCTGCGCATCGAAAAGGTGACGGCCAACGGCGAGCTCGCCGAGATGAAGGATGTCTGAAATGTCCAGGCGCATTTTCGTACGGGCGCAGGCCGACCACATCGAGTCGCTGTCCAAGGCGACGCCGGTCGCGGCGATAGAGGAATTGGTGTGGAATTCGCTCGACGCGGACGCCAGAGACGTGCGGGTAGACATACTCACGAACGCTCTCGGCGCGGTCGAGGCGGTAAGGGTTTCCGACGACGGAACCGGCATCGACGCGATGAAGATCGACGAAACTTTCGGAGCGCTCGGCGGCAGCTGGAAGCGCACCGCGACAAGCACTGGCTTCTCGGGCCGCCGTCTGCACGGGCGGCACGGCCGCGGACGGTTCAAGGCGTTCGCGCTCGGCTCGAACGTCGAGTGGCGAACCACAGTAATGGCCGACGGCGAGACGAGATCGTACGTCCTGCGTGGGGATATCGCAGACCCCGGCGTGTTCGACCTCGATTTCGCGACCGCGGCGGCCACGACCGGAACCGAGGTCTTCGTGTCGAACGTGCGCGCGAACTGCGATTCGCTGCTGAATGCCGCCGAGACTCTGCAGACGCTCGCTTCCAGATTCGCGCTCTACCTCAAGAGCTATCCGGATGTAAGAATCAGCTTCAACGGGCTTCCGGTGACGCCGGTCATCGTGCAGAAACGCACCGCCGACTACAAGCTCTCGCTCGAAAACGGAGCCGAGGCCAAGCTCGAGGTCATCGAGTGGAAACGCAAGTTCATCGGATCCGGACGTCTTGTCTTCGCCGGGCCCGACGGCTTCCAGCTGCACGAGCAGAGCGCGGGCGTGCGCTCTGGCGGCGCGAGTTTCACCGCCTATCTGATTTCTCCGCGCTTTCCCGCGCTCAATGCCGAAAACGCGCTGGTCATGGACGAGCTGAACCCGGAGGTCAGAATGTACCTCGACGCCGCGAAGAAGATACTCAAGGCGCACTTTCTGGCCGCGGCGGACGAGAAGCTCGACGAGTTCCGGCGCGAATGGCGCGAGCGCGTGGACGCGTTTTCCGCCGAGGAGAAAAAGGCGCTGATCGACATTTTGAAAAAAAGTTTAAAAACCCCCTTGTCAAGGGGGCCGGAGATATGATATACTATCTCTCGTTTTCGGCTGATAGGCGAGCTTAACTCAGTTGGTAGAGTGCCACCTTGCCAAGGTGGTTGTCGAGGGTTCGAGTCCCTTAGCTCGCTCCAATGCGCCGGACGAAGTGAAATGGGAGCGTAGCTCAGCTGGTAGAGCAAGTGACTCTTAATCACTGGGTCCAGGGTTCGAATCCCTGCGCTCCTACCATTTCCGAACGCGGCTAGGTAGCTCAGTTGGTAGAGCAACGGACTGAAAATCCGTGTGTCAGCGGTTCGATCCCGCTCCTGGCCACCAAACTGTATGGCTTGGCAAAACCGAACCGGGCAGTCCGCGCAGATGATGCGCGGACATTGTGTTTTCAGGG
>JAGDAE010000124.1 GCA_017959645.1 Kiritimatiellia bacterium | reverse complement strand
GCGTCGATCCGCGCCTCCGCCCGTTCCGCCGCGAGCGCGACGGCGATGCATCCCAACGCCGAGAGCCACGGCTGATAGCGCGTGTAGCCGACCATCGCGTCCGGAACGAACACGAGCAGCAGCAGGCCTCCAATTCCGAACGGCCGCCCGGCCGGCAAAAGAAGCAGAAGGCAGAACATCAGCCAGTGCGCCGCGCGCACGCGTCCGACGGGGAAGACCTCCAGCTTCCACCATTCGCATTCCGGCGCGAAGTCGGGGCGGCCGAGCCTCCATCGGTAGAACGCAATCGTCGCCCGCGGCGAAAGATACGCGTGGGCGAGCCGTCCCGCCCTTCCCATCGTCCGGAAGTCCTCGTTCCCGTTCTGCAGGTCCCACGCGAGATCCTGGATTGGGAACCGGTCCGCGTCGACCGTCCGGTAGGGGTAGAGCGGATGCCCGAACTCCCGCCACGACGTCCCGAGCGGGTTCCACGAGACGATCCCCGCCACGACGGCCACGACGGCGACCCAAGCCGCCAGGCGCGCCACAAACCGCTTTCTCTCTCCGCGCTCCTTCCGGATCTTCGCGACGGCGAACGCCGCCGCGAAGACCGCGAGCCCCATCGCCCCGTTGAGCTTGAGCGTCGCCATCCACGCGCCCCAGACCGCCAGCGCGAGCCACTCGCACTCCTTCCGCCGCAAGGCATCCAGCATCGTCAGCAGGAGACCGCACGATGCGAACGCCATCGCCAGGTCGACCGGCATCCGCCACGCCACCATCGGCAGGACGAACACGAGCGCCGCGACGAGCGCCCACCGCGCGAAGCCGCGGAACGTCCGCAACGTTGAGAGCAGAACGCCGAGCCACAGGAAGACGAGCAGGGGGAACGTGAGCGCGTAGGGGTCGCTAACGAACGAGAACGCCACGGCCGAAAAGACCGCGAGCGGCTTCATCGAGAACGCTACGTGCAGCGGCGCCATTCCCCAGAGGTCGAGCCCGAGCGATGCCGCGATGCCCTCCGCCATCGGATCGGCGACGGGATTCCACCCTTCGATCAGCAGCTGGATCATCGGCAGGTGGCAGGTCGGCAGATCGGGGCGCACCATCGAGTCCCACACGAACGGAGCGATCGGCCATCGCAGCGCGACGAGCAGCAGCGCGAACATTCCCACCGCCCGAAGTGCCGCGCTCCACTGCGCTTTCCTCACGAACGGCGCCGCGACCACCGCCGCGACCGCCGTCCACCACTGCCATGCCGCGCACCGCCCGCCGAAGAGGAACGACGTGCAGGCGAGGAGGACTACAAGGAGGGGGAAGACGAGGATCTGGCGAGCGAAGATCGCGACCACCGGGGCGCATCCCGGCGCCGCATTCCGCGGCGCCGGGATGTGCCCCGGTGGTCGAAGTGTGGAAAGGAGAGAAAAACTCACGACATGGATTCCAATTGGGACAACCAGTCCTGAAGCGAGTGGAAGATGCGCGACACCGTGACAACGCGACTCTTTCTGTCGATATGATAGACGAGCAGATAGTTGCGAACCGGACGAACGTGATAACCTTGTTCTCGCCACGGCGACAGTGGGAGCGCTTGATACCGGCTCGGCTGTACTGCAAGAGATCGCATCTCTGCGGCAAAATCTTCGAACAGTCGCTCCGCGGCAGGTCGATTGCAGAGCGTTTCGGAGATGTAGGAAATGATGCCGGAAAGGTCGTCCTTCGCCGGATCGGACATTTGAACGCGATATCTCACGGAAGGGTCCTTTCGCGGACCTGGGCGAGCGCATCCTCGAGCGGGGTCACGCGCCCTTCGATCCGGGCTTGCTCCCCGATGGAAAGCTCGCGGTCGAAGTCTTCCCTTGTCATTCGATCGAGACTTGGAACGGGCTGCGGATCGAGCGTGATCGCGAAGGGAAGCCCGCGATGGATGACGATCTGCTTGTAGAACATCGTGATGGCGCTTCCGGCGGGGATTCCGAGTTCTCCCAGAATCTCTTCGGCGTCCGACTTGAGCCTCGGTTCGACCCGGGCGGTGAGCATGTCGGTTTTGGGCATGGTTTGATCTCCTTTCCGCTGCAAAAGTCTATACAAATGCGAATCGAAAATCAAGTCAAAACATCCGTTCGGGTATTTGGCTTGGTTTCGTTCGGTTGTTTGGCACTGCTCCGCCCAGCTCCGCGCGGGCCGTACGGTCGCCGCCGGCGTGGCGGAGTGGACACCCCGCCACACCATGCAAGGCCGCCATTCACTCGACCTGAGCCTGACGCTTCGCGACGGCAAGGTTCCACCCCACCGCCGCATTGTCCGGATCGAGCTTCGCCGCTCTCTCCCAGAGCATAATCGCCTCTTCAAGCTCCCCGCGTAGCACCTTGAGCCGCGCGAGCCGGTCAACGCAGGGAACGGAATCGATGCTCCATTGTTCAGAAAGGGCAAGCATGTATTCCGATTCGGCGGCTTCGGCATCGTTTTTCAAATCTTCAAAGACACAACCACGATAGTAGTGGGCGTTCAACCTGGTTCGTCCAGAAATCTCCACGCCAACGCGTAGACTGTCTGCAATTGCAGCCAAAGCTTTGTCTGCATTCTTTTCGTCTTCTAACGCGTAAAGGGCACGAATAAGATAAACACCGCTCATTTGGAATGAGTCGCTTCCGACGGCATTTTCAACTTGACGACCGTACTCTAGAGCCTCAAGATGGTAACCGGAGTCAAAAAGAATCGTAGCCGCCATTTGCTTGTTCGAGAAGAACTCCGGATAATTCCGGATGCTTTCAAAAAAGGCTGCCTGCCCTTGGCTCCACAGACGCGCCCAACGGACGGATTCCGGTATTGCAAAAAGGCGGGTGAGGCCGAAACAAACGACAATCAAAACTAATAATGGTCGCAACTTTCCCGAATAACCGAGAAGACACGCCCCGGCCTCGACGCATCCAATCGCCAGTCCGAGTGAAACCAAGGTAAGGTAGTAGTCTCCATATGGTCCACTCTTTAATCCGAGGCAGTTGCTAACGGGCGCAAAAGCGAAAAGAGCGAAAACAATGCAGAAAGAGATGACGGGATTTCGTTTTCTTCCGACGAGGGCAAGAACGAGCAACGAAATGAAGAACAATGCACAAAGAACGAGAACCGTCCCCGACACCTGTCCCCATTGGTAGCTTCCGAAAACCGTAAACCGGCCGAAGGGCCAGAACCAACTGTAGAAATGCTGTGCTGTGAAGAAGGGCGATGAAACCACCAGCTGCCACCGCTCGATGTCCGTAAAGCTTCCGTTGACCTTCGTCGATGAGTTGAAGCAATGCCGGAAAATCAGATACGACACTGCAATGAAAACATAGAAGGCGTAGACGCTCCATACGCGTCGATTCCGTATTCTTTCGGGCCTGAGGAAAAGATCGAAGAAGAAGAGAATCGGAAGAAGAGAAATCGCACACTCGTAGGAGACGAGCGACAGAAAGAAGAACACTCCCGCAAGAAGGATCCGGGATTGTCGGAGACCATTTGCGTTCCAGGCGTCATTATGACAGGCGATTGCCAATGCCGCGAATGAGACCATGATCTGGATATTCACACAACTGAGCCATGCGGCGGACGAAACGAGTGTCGGTGAAAGGAGCCAGACCGCGGCCGCAATCAGGGCCTTCCATTCGCTACCGAGAATTCGGCGGCAGAGGGCGAGGACGGGAAAGAAGGAGAGGACTCCGATGCCGACACCGACTAGCCGGCACCATTTCACGCCAGCCGGCTCCAGGCGTGCAAACAAAAAAAAGAGAAGATTCTTGATGGGTCGGAAAAGACCGAATACGTCGGATCCGAGCAACGAATAGACCGACCCCGCGTTCCGAACGAAGAACAGCTCCTGCCTGTCATCGGCGGGAAACCATTCGTCCGAAAACGAGAAACTCAGGACGGCCACGTAGACAAGTGGAACCACGAGCAACAGAATCTGTCGTAGCTTTTCGAGCCGTCCAGCGCGCGTCTCGGTATTCATCTCAACGTCGAATGGTTCGAAGAATTGGATTGGCTCGCGGAATCAGTCGATTCAGCAATCGGCATTGGTACGGCGGCTCCGCCGCCGAAAGGGAACCCGGATTGCCCCGTCAGCTTCTGAACACGTTTCCATAGCTCTTGCACTCGTTCTTTGTTCCCCTCTT
>JAGDAE010000123.1 GCA_017959645.1 Kiritimatiellia bacterium | reverse complement strand
CTTGCACTCCTCCCTCCAGACCCCGTCCTCCTCCGTCGCCTTCGCCGCTGAAAGCACGTAGCACTTCTCCAGGCCGGCGACGGTCAGATTGTCGCGCTCCTCCTGCGAAAGGCATTCGCGGTAGCCCTTGATGAGAATTCCGAATTGCGTGCCCCAGTCGCCGAGATGGTTGTCGGCGATCACTTCGTAGCCGAGAGCGCGGTAGATGCGTTCGATGGCGCAACCGATCACCGTCGAGCGGATGTGCCCGATGTGCATCTGCTTGGCGGCGTTGGGCGAAGAATAGTCGATGACCACCCTCTTGCCCGCTCCGCTCTGCGGTATGCCGAGGTGCGCGGCGGCCGACATCGCGGCGAGCCGCTCCGACAGCCACTGCGCCGAGACCGTGAGATTGAGAAATCCGGGGCCAGCGACTTCGACCTTCTCGAAGCTGCCGCCCTCGAGAGCGGCGGCGACCTTGCCCGCGACCTCGCGCGGATTCAGGCGCAGTTTCTTGGCGAACTTCAGCGCGTCGTTGCACTGGTAGTCGCCGAATTTGCGGTCGGTGGCCGGCAATACGCGCACCGCGGAGAAATCCTCTCCCGGATACGCCCGCGCGAACGCGTCCTTCACTGTTGCGTCGAGTTCCATATTGCCTACTTGCCGGTGTTGAGCACCTTGAAGCCGGTTTCGCGAAGCGCCTTGGCGTCGAGGCAGTTGCGCGTGTCGTAGATCAGCGCCGGCTTGCGCATCGAGCGGAATATCTTCGCCCAGTCGAGGCCGGCGTACTGCTTCCAGTCGGTCATCACGACCACCGCGTCCGCGTCCTTTGCCGCCTTGTACGGATCGGCCTCGTACGCGACGCCGGCGAGATCGGCGAGATCCCTCTTCGCGTTTTCGAGCGCCTTCGGATCGGTGACGGAGAGACGCACATGCTCTTCGGCGAGAAGCCGTACGACTCTCGCCGCCGGAGTCTCGCGCGTGTCGCCGGTATCGGCCTTGAACGCGAAGCCGAAAACCGCGACCTTCTTGTTAGCGAGCGTGTTGAACATCTCCCTGAACAGCCGCGAGACGATGCGTTCCTGCTGGTGGTCGTTCATCTTCACCACCCCGCTCCAGTATTCCGCCGCCGTGTGCAGCCCGAACGATTCGCAAAGATACACGAGGTTGAGTACGTCCTTTTTGAAGCAGCTGCCGCCAAATCCCGGCCCCGCCTTGAGAAACTTCGGCCCGATGCGATGGTCGGCACCCATGACCTTCGCGACCTCGTCCACGTCAGCCCCCGTCGCCTCGCAGAGCCCGGCGATCGCGTTGATGGACGACACCCTCTGCGCGAGAAACGCGTTCGCCGCCAGTTTGGTAAGCTCCGCCGACCATACGCCGGTCGTGAGAATCTTCTTTCGCGGAACCCACGCGGCGTAGATGTCGACGAGCGCGTCGACCGCCGCCTTGCCCTCCTTGCCGCCAGGCCCGCCAATCAGCACCCGGTCGGGATTCTCGAGATCGTTTATCGCCGTCCCTTCCGCGAGAAATTCAGGATTCGACAGCACCGTGAAGCGGTATTTCGCCTCGGTGTTCAAGATCGCCTCCATCGCCGCCGCCGTGCGCACCGGCAAAGTGGATTTCTCGATCACGATCTTGTCGCGGTTGGCAAACGCTTTGATCTCCCGCGCGGTCGACTCCCAATACTGCAGATCGCTCGCCCGCCCGGCTCCCCGGCCGAACATCTTGGTCGGCGTGTTCACCCCGACGAAGATTATGTCGCACTTCGCCACCGCGCCCTTGATGTCGGTGGTGAAGAACAGGTTCTTCCCGCGCACCTCCCTCACCACATCGACCAGCCCCGGCTCGTACACCGGCAGCGCGTAGTTCTTCGAATTCCAGGCGGCGATGCGCTTCTTGTTTATGTCGCACACTATGACCCTGCGGTCCGGATTGTGCTTCGCGACAACCGCCATCGTCGGGCCGCCGATGTAGCCCGCGCCTATGCAGACGATGTCCCTGTTCATGCGCGCACCTCGAATCCCTTCTCCTTCAGGAACTTCTTCAGCTCCGGAATCCCGATCAGACGGAAATGGAACACGCTCGCGCCGAGCAGGATGTTGGCTCCCGCCTCCGCGGCCTCGGCGAAGTGTTCCATCGTCCCCGCACCGCCAGAAGCGACCACATCCGCCTCCGGCGCGATCGCGCGAAACTGGCGTATCAGCGGCAGGTCGAATCCGGTCCGCGCCCCGTCCGTCGATTTCGACGTCGGCAGCAGCGAAGTCGCCCCGTGATCGAGCGCACGCTTGCCGAACTCGATCGCGTCGGCGCCGGTTGCCGTCCTGCCGCCGTCGACGAACACCTCGTACCCGCTCGGCATGGACGCGTTCTGCGCGACATCGATCGCGACCGTGACCCTGCCGGACCCGAACTCCTTCACCATCTCGCCGATCATCCCGGGGTTGCGGAACGCCGCCGACGAGACGGAAAACTTGTCCGCACCCGCTTTCAGCACCTCCTCCGCCGTCGCGAGATCCTTGATTCCTCCGCCCATCGTGAAAGGCACCGTGGCCGCGTCGGCGACCTTCCTCGTCACTTCGACCAGCGTCTTGCGCTTCTCGACGGTGGCGGTTATGTCGAGCATGGCCAACTCGTCCGCGCCGGCCGCACAGTACGCCTTGCAGCATTCGACCGGATCGCCGGCATCCTTGATGTCGACGAAATTCACTCCTTTCACGACCCTGCCGGCGATCATGTCCAGACACGGCATTATCGTCAATGGCTTGTTCACTTTGCCTCCTTGTGTTTTTGCGTATTATATCATATTTTGGCGTACTTGCGGGCGCGGGAAATCCGGAAGGATTTTCAAACTCTCACATCGCGCCGGCCTTTGCGCCGGCCTTTTTGCGAAGTCAAGAAGCAAATGCAAGATTCCCTGAAACCATGGGACAAGACGAAATCCCGAAGGACGTAGCCGGAGCGACGACCGAGGCGAGCTCCCGCACACCGCGACAACAGAATTTGCAGAAAGTCGCCGGATAAACCTGCGTTCGCTTCCGGAACTTGCATTCGTTTCTGGACACGACGCGCCGCAAATCGCGCCAGCCAACCCATTCCTCATTCGCCGAACCGTCATCGATCGGTCCCTGCGCAGCCAAGGCCAAAACAGGGCTTCGCCGCGGGCATAAGCAAACTTGCGGCCGAATCTCTGGCATTTGGCAAGCGTCCGCCGCAGGTGGGGTCTCTCCATGGAACAAACAACGAAGGGAATTTGCCATTCATTTCATATACGTGCGGTTCAACAATGGCGTAGTCTCCCCAGAAACACCAGAAGCCTTCATTCGTGAAAAGAGGCGCGGCTGGTACGGGGATGCCGGTCTCGTAAATATCGGCACCATCCTTGAATTCGACCTTCGCCAACTCTCGAACCAACGCAAACACGGCATTGGTATCGGCGAAGACGTCCCAGCCGAGCATCTTTCCATCCTGTTTGCGGAATGTCGCACACTTGACGTATGCCGCGCTCGTCACATTTCCGACAAAGAAACCGGAAAATCCCGCACGATACGAGACGATGCGCTCGTCCTCGTATTGGATAATTGCAGTGTTTCTACAGGACCACCGCGAAGTTTCTTCCAGAAAAACGTCCGATCCGGAATCGACTTCTGGAGACTTGCCGACACGAGATTCATCGTCGCCGCGCCACTCTGATTCAATATCCTCTGAACCGTTGCCGGAAAGGAACTGCTCCCCGTAAAAGCGCGCCATGGCGTCCCAGTCGGCAATGTCGCCATTGAACGGCTCGCGGCGATAATTCCGCAGCCTTTGATCTATCCATAGCCGCACTG